>CAJXGK010000235.1 GCA_913053815.1 uncultured Rhodanobacteraceae bacterium | reverse complement strand
CCCGGTCTGAACCCGCTTCATAGGCACAACAAGACCGTTTATGGAAAGGCCGTCTGACCACGGTTGCCGTATCACATCGCACCGACCCACACGACGTAGCAGAAAGAAGACCCGCTATGGCCTGAAAGCTCAAGACCCGAGCATCAAGTGGGTTGCATAGACGGGAAGTCTCTTAAGGAAGCCGTGGACCTGTTCGGTGGGGCGGGGTGGCCATCAATCCATGCTCAAGCGTGTGCTACCGCAGCAAAGGCTTTGCCAGCGGCTTCGAGGGTGTAAGCAATGTCGGCCTCGCTATGTGCTGAAGAGATGAAACCGGCCTCGAAGGGGCTGGGTGCTAGGTACACCCCCTGATCCAGCATGGCGTGGAAGAAGCCGGTAAAGGCGGCGTGGTCACAGGCGGTCGCCTGAGCAAAGCTGGTGACCGGTTCGGAGCTGAAGAACAGGCCGAACATACCGGGAACCTGATTGAGATGTACCGCTACGCCCGCTTCGGTAGCCTGGGCTTGCAGCCCCTTGCAGAGTAGTTGGGTCTTGCGCTGTAGTTCAGCATGAAAGCCGGGCTCACGAATCAGTTTGAGCATGGCCAGCCCTGCCGCCATGGCTACGGGATTGCCCGACAAGGTTCCGGCCTGATACACCGGGCCAGCCGGGGCGATCTTCTGCATTAACTCACGCTTGCCACCGAAAGCACCTACCGGCATGCCGCCGCCAATGATTTTTCCAAAAGTACTCAGGTCTGGACGGATGTCGTAAAATTCCTGTGCCCCACCGGGGGCAAGGCGAAATCCGGTCATGACTTCATCGAAAATCAGGATGGCGCCATGGCTGCTGCATAGTTCGCGCAAGGTTTCGAGAAAGCCGGGGCGAGGGGGGATGCAGTTCATGTTCCCCGCGACCGGCTCGACGATGAGGCAGGCAATGTCATCACCCTTCTCAGCGAAAAGTTGGCGGGCCGCCTCGGCGTCGTTGTAGGTCAGGTTAAGTGTCAGATCGGCCAGAGCAGCCGGTATCCCGGGGGAGCTAGGCACGCCAAGCGTGAGTGCTCCTGAGCCGGCTTTGACCAAAAAGGTATCGCCATGACCGTGATAACCGCCTTCAAATTTCACTATCAGGTCGCGCCCCGTGATACCGCGGGCGAGCCGTACCGCCGACATGGTGGCCTCGGTTCCGGAATTGACCATGCGTACCATATCCAGTGCTGGAACCAGTTCACACAAGGTTTCGGCCATAATGACTTCGTTGCTACAGGGCGTGCCGAAGGAAAGACCATTGCGGATCGCCCGCTCGACCTCCTTACGTACTGCCGGATGGTTGTGGCCGGCAATCATCGGGCCCCATGAGCCGACGTAATCTAAATATCGCTTGCCCGCCACATCCCACAGATAGGCGCCTTCGGCACGGGCAGTAAAGAAGGGTTCGCCGCCGACTGCTTGAAAGGCTCGAACCGGGGAATTGACGCCGCCAGGTAGGCGCTGGACGGCGCGTTGGAACCATTCGTGATTGATCATGATCTACAGTCTGTAAAGTCAGGGAAAAGTTTAGCGTAGCGGCGAGCTGCTGCGGCAATGTCGACGGCTGTAAATACGCCTCGAATGATTGCCAGGCAATCGGCACCAGCGGCAATCAGATCACGACCATTGTCCGGGGTAATCCCTCCAATGGCTACCAGGGGCTTACCCAGAGACTTGGCCTGCGGCAACAGATCCAGCGGTGCACGGCAAGCCTGAGGTTTGCTTGCTGACTCGAAAAAACTTCCGAAGGCGAGATAGTCAGCACCTTGTGCGGCGCAGTTGCGCCCTCTTTCAAGATCGTTGTAACAGGACATACCGATGATGGCCTGAGTACCCAGCACAGTACGGGCATAAGTAATGTCCGGGTCGTCTTGGCCAAGATGTACGCCATCTGCTCCGCAGGCCCGGGCCAAGTCCACATCGTCATTGACAATCATGGGAATGCCCTGTTGCGCGCACAGTTTCGCGAGAGCTCGGGCCTCGGTTAGGCGACGCTGGTAATCGTGGCCTTTGTCCCGATATTGCAGAATTCGGGCTCCGCCACGAAGTGCCGCAGCCGCATGATCCAGCAGATCGGCTGAGGCGCCGTTGGTAATCGCATACAGGCCGGCGATAGGCGAGCAGGATGTCGTGTGCGAGAGTGATCGGGCGGTCATGGACTTGCCGGGTCTATAAGAATCTTTGTCTTCCATTGGGGCGATGTGCTGAACCTGACGACAGTCCTATATCGTAAGATCATGTGCGTAGCCTGCGATTTCATTGATGACGAGGTCGAAGATTTGCCCGCAGCGGGTATTGAGTCAGGGACTCGTTGGGACGATATCCCAGCCCTATGGACTTGTCCTGTATGAGGCACCACCCAAGAAGATTTTGAGAGGCTCGAAATCGAATAAACCCTCATTGGATTGGCCCGAGTGAGCCCACGATACGTAGGTGCTGACCGAGCTGTGCGCCGAGCCGCTTAGCGGTTCCAGCGGCCAGTTCTAGTACGTAGCGGGCGGGTATGCGGCTTGGGTAAAGTTTGCAGGGAGCTTTCGTGCAGGGCTGGGCGTTGCTCTGCATAGCCACGAGTTGGTACTTGGCGTTAAAAAAAAGCATATCCAGAGCAACACGTGTATCTTTCATCCAGAACGTGCGGGGGGCGCTGTCCCGAAAGACGAACAGCATGCCTCGGGTCCGGGACAGATGAGTTCGATTCATCAGGCCATAGGCGCGGCTCGGGTAGTCGGCAGCTACCGAGACATTAAAAGGGTGAACACCCAGCCAGACTACAACTCTTGGAAGGGCTGTTGCGGGCTTGGGTAGGGCGGTGAATGATTGCCCCCATACTGCGCTGGGTAATGCGCTGGTCAGAATTGTGGCTAGCAGCAGCCAGCGGGGTAAGCACATGAGAAGCGTCCATCGAGCAAGCTTGAACAGTGTAGCTTGATCATTACCGGACCCGGTCAGCACAGGGTGTTTCGGATCTCAGACGGTAGTTTATGCCGCGGGCCATAGATCAAGTACGCTGCTTGAGCGAGCATTCATGCCGAACCAATAAAACATGGCGAGCTGGGGTATTGCGGGTAACGATGGGTAGCAGTAGACATTCGTGCCGTAGTGGCACGATGTGACGGATTGGGGTCGGCAAGTGGTAGAACCAAGTTGTTTCGATCAGCGCTTCTCTTTCAATGCTAGAGCGTGGAACCCGGCGGCACCCAGTCTCTTTTTGACCCGCTCCAACTGGGCGGCACTGGCATAGGGTCCGAGCCGCACTCGGTACCAGTTCTGGCCATTGATGTTCACCGGCTGGACTTCAGCCACGAAGCCGGCCAGGGCCAGCTTGGCCTTAGCGGTATCGGCCTGGGCTGGGGTGGAGAAGGAACTCACCTGCAGTACGTAGGCTCCCGCTGAGGTCTGGGTGGTGGCAGGGGGTGCTTTCTCTGTGCGTGCCTGGGCGCTCAGCTCGGCATCTGGAATAACAACCTCTTTGCCCGGAAGTACTTTATAGAAATCGAACTGGGTCGGCGCTTTTGTTTCGGATCGTGCGGCTATCCCAGGCCCCGAACCGTTTGTAGACGGAGCTCCGGGACGGATTGTCGAGCTGGCATT
Source organism: uncultured Rhodanobacteraceae bacterium (assembly GCA_913053815.1). Classification (GTDB taxonomy): domain Bacteria; phylum Pseudomonadota; class Gammaproteobacteria; order Xanthomonadales; family Rhodanobacteraceae; genus Metallibacterium. The sequence continues at coordinate 354 of CAJXGK010000235.1, read as the reverse complement.
GCTGCGCAGACTGGGAATCCAGCCGCGGTAGCCGGTGTAGCCCATTGCCAATATGCCGAGTAGTAATCCAAGCAGAAACAACACCCATCCGGGGAGGCGGTGCTCGCGGCGCACAGCTTGCTTACTGCGTTGACTCGCCATCACATACTCTCCGGGGCCGATACCCCCATTAATCCAAGACCGTTGGCGAGTACCTGGCCGGTAGCCCGCGCTAATAACAGCCGGGCATCACGCAGCGCCGCGTGATAGGGCGCCGATAGGTGTCGGATCGCGTCATCCCGCGCAAACCAGCGAACATCGTCGATACCGGCGCCAGGCAGCGCCTCTCCCGCGCCGCAGTCGACCCGGAACACG
>CAJXGK010000234.1 GCA_913053815.1 uncultured Rhodanobacteraceae bacterium | reverse complement strand
CATCGCGAAATCAGTCACCAGACAACCTCTTCGAAAGGCTTTAGCCCCCGCATCTGAAAAGATGCGGGGTGGTCGATCACATCTTTGCGCGCAAGCTCCTCGAATCGATAGTACTTGCTATACAACGACTCGAGTTCTGTGGTGGAAACGGCAAACGGTGACCCCGACATGGGGGCCGCTAGCGTCACTAAGGCCGCGTGATCATAGAGCATCGACACCGGTCCCAAGATTGTTGGGTGTCAGCTCGAAAAAATCACCTTCGAACACGATATCAACCGTTCATCCCGCAACATTGCACCCGCATCGGGTGTAGTACGATGGCCGCTGTTACCTGCTCGACCCAAAGGGGATACGGGGTATCGATTACCGCAACCCCGAGGATTGCCGGGTATTGATCGATCACTCTTTCGCCTCGCGGCTAGCGACGTGCTCGCCGCCTTTTGCGTAGCTAGCGGGACTTGGGTAGGGTGCCCATGTACTTGGACAGAATACCGAGCATCACTTCGTCCGCGCCACCCCCGATGGAAGTCAAACGGCTATCGCGGTACATGCGGGTGATCGGGGTCTCGTTCATGAAGCCCATGCCACCGTAGTACTGCAGGCAGCTGTCGGTCACTGCGCGCGACAGGCGTCCGGCTTTAAGCTTAGCCATTGAGGCCAGCCGGGTAACATCCGCACCTTGTACGTGCTCTTCGACCGCCCGATAGATCAGCGAGCGTAGCAGTTCGATCTCGGTCTGTAGTTCGGCCAAACGAAAATGGATGACCTGATTGTCCAGCAATGGCTTAGCGAAGGCAATACGCTGACGAGTATAGTCGATGACATCATCGATGGCTTTCTCCATGACCCGCAATACCGTCGCTGCCACCCACAAGCGCTCTTGCTGGAACTGTTGCATTTGATAGATGAAGCCCCGGCCTTCCTCACCGATACGGTAGCGTTGCGGCACGCGCACATCCTCGAAAAAGATCTGCGCAGTATCTGAGGCCCGCATACCGAGCTTGTCCAGTTTGCGTGCAACATTCACGCCTTTGCTCTTCATCGGCACGATGATCAACGACTTGTTCTTGTGCACCGGCCCGTCACTGGTGTTAGCCAGCATGCACATGAAGTCGGCCTGGACACCATTGGTGATCCACATCTTGCCGCCATTGATGACGTAGTCGTCACCATCCTGACGCGCGTTGGTACGAATCGATGCCACGTCCGATCCGGCCCCAGGTTCCGACACACCGATGCAAGCGACGTATTCACCGGCAATGGCCGGCGCCAGGAACTCGTCACGCAACTCGTCCGAGCCGAATTGAGCCAGTGCCGGGGTGGCCATATCGGTCTGCACGCCCACGGCCATCGGAATGGAACCCCCATCGACTTCGCCCATAGCCTCGCAGAACACCAAGTTGTAGCTCCAATCCAGGCCTATACCGCCGAAGCGTTCGGGCTTTGTAATGCCGAGCAAGCCTTGCCCGGCCATTTTCTTGAACAATTCGTGCGCAGGGAAAATGCCTGCCTGCTCCCACTCGTCTACATAGGGATTGATTTGCTCGACAATAAATTTTTTGACCGAGGCAGACAAATTATTATGTTCGGTGGTGAACTGCATCGGTGGATTCTCCTGGCCGCAGTGGCGCGTTGTATGTTGTATAGGTAAAGATATGGGTACGTACTAACGAGCCCAAAACACCTGGTACGGGTGATAACTCATCGTTGTCTCGATAGATTCTTCCCAAGTCCGACCGGCTCCTAGTCCTCGTTATCGGAGTAAATCCCCTGCAGTTGCGTGCGCAGGATGTACTTCTGGATCTTGCCGGAGCCGGTACGCGGGAACTCCTTCATCATTCGAACCGCTTTAGGTACCTTGAATCTAGCTAGGTGTTGCCGGCAGTACTCGATCAAATCCTCTTCACTAACATCGACACCAACCGCCAACACTACTGCGGCTGTCACCGCTTCGCCCCAGTGTGCATGGGGCATGCCGACCACTGCCGCATCGACGACCTGCGGATGCGACAACAAGCAGAGTTCAACCTCAATTGAGGCAACATTCTCACCGGCGGTCTTAATCAAGTCTTTCTTCCGGTCGATGAACCAGATCACCCCCTCTTCGTCCATCCAACCGATATCTCCACTGTGGAACCAGCCATACTTGAAGTTCTGTGCGGTCTGCTCGGGAAGGTTGAGGTAGCAGTTCATGGCTTGTGGACCGCGGTAAACAATTTCGCCGGTTTTCCCGCGTGGCAGCAAGTTGCCGTCATCGTCTATGATGGAGACGCGGGTCATCGACATGGCCACCCCCCATGAGGCCGCCCTATTATCCCATTGATGTTCCGGCAGTTGGAAGCAGGTCAGCGATGTGTACTCGGTCTGTCCGGAGCCCAGTACCACGTCGGCATTCGGTAACAGGGTATGGATAGCTTCCAGGCGCTCCCCTGACATTGGAGCCATGCCGTATATGGCGCGCGTGACACTACTAAAATCGCGTCCCTTAGCGGCGGACTCGGCCAATAGTGCACCGTACATCATGGGCAGCATAAACACCGTCTTGACCTGATGTTGTTCAATCAGGTCGCCGGCTAGGGAGGGATCAAAGCTCTGCATCAGCACCACGGTTGCCCCAGCGACCAGTGCCGGCAGGGTAATGGCGTTGAGCTGGGCACAGTGGAATAGCGGCAGAATACACAGTACCTTCGAACCCGGTTCGAATTTCTTTACCAGATTCACCGATAAGGTGGTGATAGTGACGGCTAGGTGGCTGGTCAGCACCCCCTTGGGTGAAGCGGTGATGCCACTGGTATAAAGCAGCTGGACCGCATCGCGATCCTTGATCACGACGGCCAATTCACTCCGCGTACCACTAGCCACAAGGGCATCGAACGTACCGGCTGATTTAGGCAAATCTGCATACGCACAACTACCGGTCCAGTACACATGGTGCAGATCAGGCAAATGCTCGGGAAGTGCCTTCGCCGCATCGGCCAGGACACTGTCCACGATTAGAACCCGTGCCCGGGTATCGCGCAGACAATAGGTGATCTCTTCTCCACTCAATGCCAGGTTGACCGGCGCACAGATGAGCCCGGCTTTGGCACAGGCAAAATAGCTGATCAGCAGCTCGGCCGTGTTGCGTGACATGACGGCAACCACGTCCTGGGAGGCCAGGCCGAGGGCGAGCAATGCATGCCCTAAGCGATTGGCCTGCTCATTGAACTCACGATAGTTAAGGCAACGCTCACCGTCGATAATCGCCAGCCGCTCCGGATACAGATCGGACAGACGGGAAATGATATCACCAACACAAACGCGCTCGACCATGTTGCGGTCAAGTTCAAGGTCAGTTGATACGGAATCTTGCACGCTACTTGACTTTGATGACATCGGAATTGCCCTCCTGCACGTTAGTCAATTATTGACCTGCAGGCGGGTGCTGTCTTGTGCCAACTAGCTGTCACTGAGGGGCCCCCAAGACGGCAAGATTTGCAGACTCATGTAGCTGTCAGGCCGCTGATCAAAACCCCTTTATCAAAGCGGGATAAACTCAGATGCCGAAATTGGAGCCGCTCCGTCTGAACCCATCGATAGCGGACATCCTGGCCACTGATAACAGCAAGGGCCACGGCTCAGGGGTCAGTCGGAGAATCGTACCGTTGCCCAAGGATCGTTAGGTCTTGGAGTTTCATGCTGGTTTTCATTCCCCCAGCAGGAACAAAACGCCACCGGCTTGGCCTCGTCCCCCATTTTCCCCATGGTGAAAACACGGTTCCCGTCCGGACCCATTTCATATTAGACAAGGCTGAGACGAACCAACTTAGATAGATTGGTGCGGATATAACTCATTGCTTTCCTGAGGCTAGGAGCTTGTCGGACTTGGGGGGTCGTAGCGAGGCGGATGAAAAATCGAGGCCGGTTTTTTGATCTTTTGAGGCGAATAGTGGTTCTATTTAACGATAAAGAGCGAAAA
>CAJXGK010000233.1 GCA_913053815.1 uncultured Rhodanobacteraceae bacterium | reverse complement strand
AACACATACCCATCAAAACAAACATACCCAGCTTCAATGAGGCCGGGGCGATTAACCCCGGATAACGGACCCTTTTCCGGGCCCTGTGGCCGTTACGCTGGAGCCCATGTTTGCGAGGTCTGGGGACCCAGCCTGCCGGAGCGAACCATAGTTATGAGCATTCATGTACATAAGCCACTTAAGTTCATGATGTCAAAGAACTCTCTTTTTGCGAGCGCTGCCCGGGTTTGTAAGGAGTCATGGAGCGCTCGCACTACAGCGGCAGATTAACCCGCCACATTCTTATTATACGCGGTTTATACGATGATAGGAGCACGCTCGATGGCGTCGAAGGTTTTACCAAGGCTGACAACACGAGGCTTTACGTTTTCGGCGGGGCCGAGGTCCATCAGTACGATATGGTCGTGAGTATGGTGAATGATGCCGTCAAGTAGGGCGATTAACTCAGCATGGCGGGTACGGCTCATGCGGCACTGAAAGACGGATAGTTGCAACCATTCGCCGTAGCCTTTCATAAGTCTAAAGACACGCCGCCAGCGTTTAGGATCGGTGATGTCGTAGGCAACGATATAGAGGTGCTCGTTCATGAGTGCTACCGGGTGGTGAAGTTGGGGTAGTCGGGAATGTCGCCGAGCAGGTAGCGGCCGAGCAGGCGGGCCTGGATTTCGAGCAGGCGACGATAACTAACGCGGTAGCCGAATAGGGGGTGGGTGATTTCGTGGCTCATGCGCCGTTCGAAGGCGGCAATAAAGCGCTTGCGCCCGTCGGGAGTGAGGGCGACGGCGCCAGCGGCGGCGATAAAATCACTGGGACGAACTTCGCCGTTGTTGATGGCCTGGAGGACGGAAGAATCGGCAATGAGTGGCCGAAACGGTTCCATCATATCGAGAGCCAACGCAGGACGGCCGTAACGGGGTTGGTGGTAAAAACCGCGATAGGCATCGAAGCCAACGGCGCCGAGGGTCACGTGCCAGGTACGGGTGAGCAGGGTGTAGGCGAACGAAAGCAGAGCGTTAACTGGGTCAGCGGGTGGCCGACGATTGCGATGAGTGAAGTCGAAGCTCAGTTCGCCGTCGTCATGGTTGCTGCGTATCAGTTTGCCGAAGTGCCTGAAATAACGCGCGGCGGCCGCTCCTTCGATGCCCAGCAATTCTGCTTGGCTGGTCGCGCGATGGCAGTGCCGGCGATCATGTTTGAGTTCGTCGAGCAGGTCTTTGGGGTCGCAATGATCATCTTTCCAGTTGCGGCGCAGCAGGGTACGGGAGTTGTGAATTTTGGCGGCGATGAGTCCTATGGCCAGATGCAAACAGGTGTGATCGTCGAAGCTGGCGCGATATTGGGCAGTGCGTAGTTCGACATTTTTATGGCCGGTACCGGAACTGTAGCCCATGAACCAACCGCCAAAACTATGCCAGCTGATGGGAATGTTTCGGGCCATGAGTTCATGCAAGGTGGGCGTGGTGACGTAGATGTTGCCCATGAGAATAAGTTCCGAGGTGTCAATAAGTCGCGCCGTCTGCACTTTTTTATCATCAATACTGATTTCCAGCGTTTCACCACGTTTAGCAACCTTGGCATGGTAGGCCTGGACGTAGACGGGCAAGGCCTGTTCGCGGGCCACCGCCAAGGGGCGGGGTTCGAGGCGATGTTGCTTGAGATAATGCACTTCGTCGGGTAGGCAGATGCCGACCAGCGAGCAGCGTGGACATTTGGGACTGTCTTCGAGCGGCACCGGGGTTTGCCCACCGACGGCAATAAGGCGCAGGCCGTCGATGGCATTGTGGGTAAGCCTGCGCAGTTCGACGTCGAATTCCACATGCACGCGCTCTTTGCTCTCGACGTAGTACAAAACACCTTCGGTACAAGGGTAGCCGTGTTCTTCGAGAATCAGGCCCTGCACACATAGTTGCACGCGCTCCGGATCGTAGGCACCCTGTTCGGTGTGCGGACGTTTGCCGCGTTTGTAATCCACCGGTGTCACCGACTCGGCGTCGCCTTCGATCAGATCCATTTTGGCAATCAGGCCCAGGCGGTTGGAGGATAAAGTGATGGAGCGCGCATGGACGCGGGTGTCTTGATCCATCGCGGTGGCGACCGGTAGATTCCCACCGGGCTTGTCGACGCGACGATGTTTGAAGCGGCCATCAACGGTATCGGCCGAGTCGGCCCACTCGCCCTGGACCCATTCGAGATAGGCCAGACGGGGGCAATATTGATACTCGTTGACCATGCGGGCCGGCATCAGCGGCAGGTCACCCGACAACTCGGGAAACGGTAATGGCAGTTCGGGTTGTTGATCGTCCATGGATCCACCCATTGCTTGAATGACCGAAGTTACTGATTCTTCACTCATAGCTTGTCCGGCGCAAGCCTGTGTACTGATCGCAGCATGCAAACTGAACTAGCAGCCGGATGATAGGAGGGCGAGAAATGTTCGGTTGCCTGAGAATATCGAGTAGCACTTGGCTGAGACTTTCCACACTAAGTGGGTCACCCCTCCCCACTGTGAGATATGATTTTAATCACTGAGTGATATTGTGTTACCTCAGGCCTCGAACAGTCATTAATATCGACTCTGAAGACAAGCGTTGGCTCGACCGCGAAGCCCGGCAACGACACGTGTCGATGACGGAGCGGGTTCGCCAGGCGGTCCGAGCGTATCGGGTTCGTGCCGAAGCACTCTCGAAACCCAATCTTCAGGCGGCACTTTCCAGTACCTCCGGCATCTGGCAAGGCCGCGACGGCCTGGAACATCAAAACCGGCTACGCAAAGAACGAGATCGCAAGCCTTGAAGTATCTGCTGGACTCCGTCATCAACAGCCCCCACCCTGAAATTGTTCAACCTCTTTCCCACCTTGCCCTGACGACAGAAATAGCCGATGTAGCTGCCCGGCGGCATGCTCATCCCCTACCCGCCTGTAAATTTGGCTGAAACAAACCCAGACCAAAGTGGCAGCCGAAGACGGGATCCTCTGCGTTCACCACATCGAAGAATCAGTCCCCGGTCGAGCGGGTCTGAAACGGATTGATTACCTGCACTCCGGTCGAAGAGAAATCCTTCCGATTTCGCGTCACTACCGTCAGACCATGAATCAATGCCGTTGCGGCAATTTGTTTGTCCAGCGCATTTTGTGGATGCGGCACCCGTAACCGCCCCCAAAGCTGTGCAATCTCGACATCGAAGTCCAGCAGATGGTCAGAGTAGCGGTCCATGATGGAAGAAAACCAGCGCTCAAGCTGCCGCGCCTGATCCTCATCGCCCCGATGCCGGATCAAATCGATGCCTCTGCGTAGTTCTCCGATAGTCACCACCGAGAGATAGACCTCAATCCGCTGCCGGATTACATCCTGAAAAAATCGCCGTACACCCCGATCGGCCCGCGGCCCCTTTCTAGCCTCACTGATGACATTGGTATCAAGTAAATACATCCGTGACGCTCCGGTCCTCATCCTGGCGACGATCAAAGTCTTCGTCACGGCCCACATCCGGCATTTTCGCCAGAACTTCCGCCAATGACCGACGCCGCGTCCGAATCAATGCCGCCTCCAGAATGGCGCGATGCTCGGCTTCGGCACTGCGCGCATGCTTGGCTGCCTGCTGCTTGAGCTTGCTCACCAGTGCCTCATCAAGGTTGCGTACGATCAGACTGGGCATAGTGGAACCTCAAAGATGGTTGTTAGATATCAATGATATCATTGTTGTACCCTGGTTGCTACCCTGCGACCCTGTTTCACTGCCGACATCCAGCGCAAACAGACCAAGGCCGAAGTGGCAGCCGAAGCCGAGTGCCAACAGGCCGTTAATGCTTTCCAGAAAATTATCCCGGCCTTTTCTCTGTACCCATTCAAGATAGGTAAAACGTCAGCAATAAGTGTGCCCGTTGATCATACGACTGGAGACGAGGCCAATCATAAACACAGAATTTCCCTCGCTCGTGTCATGCTACTCGAGTTGCGTTTGG
>CAJXGK010000232.1 GCA_913053815.1 uncultured Rhodanobacteraceae bacterium | reverse complement strand
AAGGCGGCTGCAAATCGTGGCAATACATTGGCGCCTGTAAAGCCTTCGGTTTCCCGGACTGCGGGAACCTATGGTCCGGTTCAGACCGGTGCTACGTTAACGGCCATTGCACAGGCGACTCGTCCCCATGGTACGAGTAACGATCAGATGATGTTGGCATTACTTGCCACTAATCCGCACGCGTTCATGCACGACAACATCAATGAATTGAAGCGTGGGGCCATTCTGCGTATTCCAGGTCAGCACGAAATCATCCGCAATAGCCCGGCCAAGGCTCGTGCCGAAGTGTACCGACAGATTCGCGAGTGGCGGAGCAGACGGGCTAAGGCCCCCACGCTGGTGGCTCGGGTGGGTGGTCATTCCAGTGTAACTCCCCCTGTTTCGCAACCTATGCCAACCCGCAGTCGTTTGCGATTAATACCCCCGGCAGGGAAGGGGGGGAGTACCTATTCCAGGCCCGGCGTTGCAGGCGGTACCGGCAATGCCAGTATCGCTGGAATGAAAGAGAATTTGGCACGGGCTAATGAGTCTCTGAAAAGCCAGCAGTTGCATAACGCTGATCTCAGCACGCGGCTCAGCCAACTTGAAAAAATCCAGAAGGAAAATAGCAAACTGCTGGTATTAAAGAACAATGAAATTGCCGAATTGCAGAGTAAACTGGCGGCTCTACGGGCCGCCCCCCATGTCGCTGCAATACCTGCGACGGCCTCGACGGTGGCAACAACAACCGCAAACAATTCAGTTTCTGCATCGGGCAGTAAACCCGTTGCCTCAGGTACACTGCATAAGCCGACGCCCCACTCCATCGTGAACTCGGCACCCGCCGCTACGTCAATGCCATGGTATCGGCAGATGTATGTACTGGCCGGTGGGGCTGTTATCCTGCTGGGGGTGTTGATTGGCCTGCTACTACGTGGTCGACGTACCCCCAGCCCTATTGAGCCAGGTTCTTCCTTGGTGGACTCGTTTGCTAATAATGGTGTGGACGGGCCAGATACGGAGCTCTTGGACGACCCGAGCGAAGTTGCTGATGGCGATGAGGATCTTGAGACTACTGCGCTGCATAACGAACTTATCAAGAATCCGGATGACCCGGGACCCTATTTGGAATTGGCTCGTCTCTACTATGCCCGCCAGGATAGCGATCACTTTGAGACGATTGCTACGGCCATGCATGAGCAGGCCTTGACTGATACGGAGGAATGGGAAGCCGTAGCGATCATGGGTGAAGAAATGCTGCCCCAGCATCCTTTATTCATACGCCCGGTATCCGGGAATGAAGAAAATGTTGCGGGGCCATCCATCACGACTGATAGCGAGGCACAGATTGAGCCTGGGCGGGTACTGGAAGAGTTCGGTGACGGATCTCTTGACGATGCGTTTGAGTTGCCGTCCGGCGAGGGAAATGCCGCGCCCGTCGATTTATTAGCTCCGACCGCTGAGGCGGCGGATACTTCGGATTTTGATTGGATGCCCCCAGAGCTCACCGAGACCTCGCCCGTCTCCCCGGACGATCAAGAGAAAGAAACTACCGCCGAGGTGCCAGATCAAAGTCAAGCTGGCGGCGATGAGCCTATCGTGGGCAACGATCCTATCGAAACCAAGCTCGATCTGGCTCGAGCCTATCTGGACATGGGGGATCAGGAAGGCGCTCGCTTCATGCTGAAGGAGGTCCTGGATGAGGGTAGCGATGTGCAAAAGGAAGAAGCCCAATGCTTGCTTGAAGAACTGCATTGAGGTTTGCGGACAATAAAACCGTGACTGGTTTGACCCATCGTGGTCAGCCGGTCGGAATGTCACTTTGTGGAGATGGCGCGCCGTGCCATCAAGATCATTGATCGATATGCGTGTTGCCTTAGGCATCGAATATGATGGATCCCCGTTTATGGGTTGGCAGCGTTTGGGCCATGGCCCCAGTGTGCAGGCTACTCTGGAAGCGGCCTTGAGCAGGGTTGCCGATGATCCGATCAAAGTAACTTGTGCCGGGCGTACCGATTCCGGGGTACATGCCTGGTGCCAGGTGGTTCACTTCGATACCCGGGCTCCCCGCAGTGAGCGAGCTTGGATATTGGGTGGCAACAGCCATTTGCCTCGTGCAATTGTCATACTCTGGGCTCGTGAAGTAGCCGGTGATTTTCATGCCCGCTTTGCTGCGCTGTCGCGACGTTACCGGTACCGGATTATCAATCGATCCGTACGCACCGCCTATGATGCCGGCAAGGCCACTTGGGAACGCCGCCCTCTGGATGTGATCGCGATGCAGACGGCCGCCAATCATCTTCTTGGTGAACACGATTTCAGTGCCTTTCGTGCGGCATCTTGTCAGGCGCGCACGGCTCACCGCAGGCTCGATCGATTCCGGATTTCCCGGCAGATGGATAATGTACTGATCGAAATCGAAGCCAATGCTTTTCTACATCACATGGTACGCAACATGGTCGGTTCGTTATTGCCAGTGGGTCGGGATGAATGTTCCCCGGTCTGGATCGCCGAATTGCTGGCCGGGCGTGACCGGACTCAGGCCGGGCCTACGGCCCCCGCAGACGGTTTGGTGTTTGTCGGGCCCCGCTATCCGCAGTCTTGTGGATTGCCTGTCGAAGTGTCGATATGAGAGTCCGGATCAAGATCTGTGGAATGACCCGCGAAGAAGATGCCTTGCTGGCGGCCGGGCTGGGTGCCGATGCCATTGGCCTGATCTTCACCGCGAGCAGTCCTCGCCAGGTAAGTTTGCGGCGAGCCGTGCAGATTCGCGAGCAGCTGCCGGCCTTGACCAGTGTATTTGCACTATTTGCTGATGATACGGAAGAATGGGTTGTCGAAATCGTCAAGGCACTCCGTCCCGATTATCTACAATTTCATGGTCATGAGGACGATGATTTTTGCCGGCGGTTTGACCGACCTTTCTTCAAGGCTATCGCTATGGGATCTCCGGTTCTGCCGGATTTGGAATCCTTGACTATGGATTTTCCCAGTGCGGCAGGCCTGATCTTCGATGCGCATACGCCTGGTCAGCGCGGCGGGTTGGGAAAACCCTTCGACTGGTCGCGACTCATCCCCTGCCATCGACCCTGGTTGTTGGCGGGGGGCCTCAGCCCTGACAATATTGCGGCAGCCATCCACCAGACTCGTCCTTGGGGCGTGGATGTGGCCAGTGGGGTTGAATGCGCACCAGGCATCAAGGATGCTCGGCGTATGACACGATTTTTCAGTGAGGTATTACGTGCAGAAGTTGAATTGTCCAATTGAAATACCCAATGATTTCTATCAATTCCCTGACCAGGATGGCCGTTTTGGTCCCTATGGCGGAAGCTATGTAGCGGAGACCCTCATGGCCCCGCTGGCGGAACTCAAGCAGGCCTACCTGAGTCGGCGTGATGATCCGGCCTTTCAGAGTGAGATGCAGCGTGATCTTCGGCACTACGTGGGGCGTCCCAGCCCGATCTATTTTGCCGAACGTCTGAGCCGACAGGTTGGAGGGGGGCGCATCCTCTTTAAGCGCGAAGATCTGAACCATACCGGAGCACACAAGATCAACAACACCATCGGCCAGGCATTGCTCGCCCGGTTCATGGGCAAAACCCGGATTATTGCCGAGACCGGTGCCGGCCAGCATGGTGTAGCCAGTGCTACGGTGGCCGCCCGGATGGGGCTGCAATGCGTGGTGTACATGGGCGCCCTGGACATGGAGCGTCAAGCCATCAATGTCTATCGCATGAAGCTGCTGGGTGCCGAAGTTGTTCCCGTGCACTCGGGGTCTAAAACTCTCAAGGATGCCCTCAACGAAGCGATGCGCGACTGGGTCACACATGTTGCTGATACCTTCTATATCATCGGTACGGTTGCCGGCCCGCATCCCTATCCGATGATGGTGCGTGATTTTAATGCGGTGGTCGGTCGTGAGGCGCGTAGACAGATGCTTGAGGACTATGGACGTTTGCCCGATGTCATCACCGCCTGTATCGGCGG
>CAJXGK010000231.1 GCA_913053815.1 uncultured Rhodanobacteraceae bacterium | reverse complement strand
GCCGGTTCAGCCCAGGGCTGAAGGTCAACACACCGCAAGTTCACAAATGGGCCGCAAACGGAACAATTCCGGCGCGGTATCATTTCCCGGTTCTGGCCGCCGGTCGGTATCGGGGGTTTTTGATAGATGCCGAATTGATGGTCAGGCTGCATGCACCTTCGCAGAAGGGCGCGCCATGATGGATGACATTCCCCCAACCTTTACCGGCAATATCCGGGGCCGAGCCATGAATGGGCTCGTACAAGCCGCAGTGACCATCACCTAGCGACTCCGAGGGCAATACCCCCAGTGAACCTGCCAAAGCGGCCGCCTCGTCGCTGAGGATGTCCCCGAACAGGTTCTCGGTCGCCACCACGTCATAATCCTGGGGATGGGTCAGCAACAGCATTGCCATCGAGTCAACCAGTTGATGTTCAAGGCTTACGTCGGGGAAGTCAGCCGCCACCCGTTCGCTGGTTTCACGCCATAGACGCGAGGTTGCTAACACATTGGCCTTATCCACCGAGGTTACCTTGCCGCGACGGCCACGGGCCAGCACAAAGGCCCGCCGCATCAGTCGTTCGATTTCCTCGACGCTGTAACGGCATTCGTCGGTAGCGAAATCCTTGGTGCGCGTCTTGGCACCGAAATAGGCGCCGCCGGTTAGCTCGCGTACGAACAGGATATCCACCCCTGCCAAGCGTTCCGGACGCAAGGGTGACAAGCCCACCAAGCGCGGGTGAATGCGCAAAGGACGTAGATTGGCATATACGCCCAGGCCCGAGCGAAGCTTGAGTAAGCCCTGCTCAGGGCGCACTGCTGCACGCGGATCCGACCATTTCGGGCCACCGACAGCACCGAGAAAGACGGCATCCGCGCGCAGACAGGCGTTCAATGTGGTAGCAGGCAAGGGTTCGCCACAGGCATCTATGGCACAGCCACCGATTAGATATTCGCTACAGATGAAGGTGTGCTGCCAGCGCCTTGCCACAATTTTGAGCACGGCTCGCACCGCCGCCGTTACTTCCGGGCCGATGCCATCGCCGGGCAACATCGCAATCGTGGCCTTCATGGGTGGGCCTGCTCGTAGACCTCAATCGCGGAGCGCTGACTGAGTATGAAATCAAGCCGGTCCATCCCCTGCAAAAGACCATTGCGGGTAAAGGCATCCAGCTCGAAGAGAATGCGCCCGCCATCAGGTAGTTCGATGAACTGCCCGGCCACATCAATAGCCAGCTCGATTCCCGGATGTTTCAGTAACCAAGTGTGCTCGGCCTCCAACACCACCAATGCCAGCAATCCGTTCTGCAGCGCATTACTGCGGAAGATATCGGCAATTTCCGAGGAAATCACGGCACGAAAGCCGGCATCAAGCAGGGCCCAAGGGGCATGCTCACGCGACGAGCCACAACCGAAGTTACGTCCGGCTACCAGAATCTGGCAACCATGAGCATCGGGCCGATTCAGTACAAATTCCGGGTTCACGCTGCCATCGGCCCGATAGCGCCAATCGTTGAAGGCGTGACAACCTAAGCCTTCGCGAACCGTAGTGGTCAGAAACCGGGCCGGAATAATGCGATCAGTATCGATGTTGCTGTCGGGCAACACCAGAGTACGGGAACGAAACGCCGTCAACGGTTTCATGCTGCCTCCTCTTCGGCAAGTGCCCGGGGATCGACCACGCACCCGGCCACCGCACAGGCTGCGGCAGTCGCCGGGCTGGCCAGCACGGTACGTACGCCACGACCCTGGCGACCTTCAAAATTGCGGTTGGAGGTGCTGACCACCAATTCGCCCGGCTGGGCCATATCCCCATTCATAGCGATGCACATCGAACAACCCGGCTCACGCCATTCAGCCCCGGCAGCCAGAAACACCTGGTGCAAGCCCTCGCGTTCAGCCTCGCGCTTGATCTGCGCCGAACCGGGAACCACCAGCATACGTATTTGTCTGGCAATACGACGGCCATGCAAAATTGCCGCCGCCTCCCGCAGATCAAGCAATCGCGAATTGGTGCAACTACCCACAAATACCACATCCACGGTGGTCCCGGCAAGCGGCTTGCCGGCTTCGATCTGCATGTAATCGTAAGCCCGGCGCTCAAGGGCATCGCGCGGTTCGGGCAGCGGGGCATTGATGGCACTGACCATGCCGGGGTGGGTGCCCCAGGTGACGTTGGGGACGACTTCCGATGCATCGATGCTGATTTCGCGGTCAAACGCAGCACCCTCATCGCCGACCCATTGCCGCCAGCGATCAACACAAGACTTCCAGGCCGCCCCATCGGGTACGCGTTGGCGCCCTTTCAACCAGGCAAACGTGGTCTCGTCCGCAGCGATCAGACCGGCCCGGGCACCGGCTTCTATGCTCATATTGCACACGGTCATGCGGCCCTCCATAGTCAAGGCGCGAATGGCTTCGCCCCGATACTCGATGACGTGCCCGGTGCCTCCGGCCACCCCCAATTTGCCGATGATGTGCAAGATCAGATCCTTGGCTCCAACCCCGCTGCCGAGTTTTCCTGCAACATGGACGGCCAGCGTCTTCGGCTTACGCTGCAGCAAACACTGACTGGCAAGCACATGGCCGACCTCGGTGGTGCCAATGCCGAAGGCCAAGGCACCGAAGGCCCCGTGGGTGGAGGTGTGACTATCGCCACAGACGATGGTCATGCCGGGTTGGGTCGCACCGAGTTCGGGACTGATTACATGGACGATGCCGCGATGTTCGCTGTCGAAGTCCATGAGATCGATACCGTGGGTACGACAGTTAGTGCGTAATTCGGTGACCTGCCGGCGAGCCTTGTCGCTAACGTAGGGTCGATGGCCATCGGCAGCCGCCGGCAAAGTGGGGGTCGAATGATCCAGCGTGGCAAGAGTGCGCTGGGGACAACGCACCGCCAAGCCACGTCGACGTAGTTCAGCAAAAGCCTGGGGTGAAGTGACTTCATGGAGCAGATGCAGATCGATATAGAGCAAAGCGGGAGCCTCGACAGTTTGCGGACTAACCAAGTGGGTATCCCAGAGTTTCTCAAACAAAGTACGAGGTTTCATGACAGTACGGACTCCATACTGGACTCCTGGACTTGCGGGAATAACCCTTCAATACCGCTCAGCCATCGCCTTTCTGGCGGACTATTGATAGCATGTGAAAGAGCCGTTTTCATCGCATACTCCAAGTTGAAGAAGGTTAAAAAACCCCGCAACCCTTGTGGGGTGTGGGGTGTGGAATGTTCGTCTGGTTTTACTTGAACGAATACCCCTCAGCCCGCACCTCCGTAGGTAATAAGGAGTGCAAGGACCGAGGTAATCCCCAGGTAATCATCCATACGGAGCGCCGCCGTACCCCGAAACGTCGGATTGAGCTGCAAGCGAGCCTGATTGATGGTGCGTTGCGACATGACTTGACCATAATCATGCACAATCCAACTTGTCAACAACTTTTCACAGGTGATAGCTAAAGAAAATAGCGAGTCGATCTGTGAAATCATTGATTAAAAAAGGAAAAATTTCAGTTTTAAGTCCCCGTGGTAATGACGCAATCGTCCTGCCCCGACACTCATAACGTACCCAAGTTCGCACCTGAAATATTACATTTTCTGCTTGCTGATCTCTGCCCGGTTCGTTGATCACGGTTCTATCAAGCCGCTATATCATCCAGAAATCCGGATATTGGATCGACGAGTTATGGTCAAATCAAATATCGGACTTACGTACCCCGATCAGCTTGTACTCCAGTCATCATCCGGCATGATGCGACGCATGAATTCGTCAAACAACGGTACCGTAAAAGCTCTATCGCCATAGCGGGGACTCCAGATCATGCCCATCGAGATCCGTTGGTTGCAAGTCGCTCCCCAAGACGTCAGCTTGCGACCCAACGCCCCCGTCATCCCGGGCAACGACCCGGGATCCAGCTTTGTGACCACCCTCCCACAGCGACCAGGCCGTAGCCCGTGTATACCGGCGGCTCTGCGCCGCAGCTTCAGC
>CAJXGK010000230.1 GCA_913053815.1 uncultured Rhodanobacteraceae bacterium | reverse complement strand
ACGAACACTTGCCACAACGAGCACTCGGTCATAAAACGCCCTTGCAAGCGATCCGCACCTGGCGCAAAGATCGACCTGAACTCTTGGTTAGACGTCCCAAGAATCAGACGGGATGGGACAGGTAAATGACCACCGGCTTCCCCCATGTCCGAGCTGTAGGACATCTAGGGGGGTGCCAGCAGCCGGAATCCCGAAGGGACCATTGAGATTGATGGATTGGTAATGGCCCATTATGAACGCCGACTAGGATGAGCCCCCCGCTGCTTTTCCGGAAAAGATGACTCGTCTTTCAATCTGCGGCTTGAATCCAGCGTTACCTACAGTCGTATAGTGAGGCGGTTGACCCCGAATTTAATCCTCATTTCCGACTCAAATTAACCTACGTACTCAATCGTGCAGATGGCGATATAAGGTGCTGCGGCTAAGGCCGAGTTGGCGGGCTGCTTGGGATAGATTGCCGTTGCAGGTGGCCAGGGTTGCTTGTATGGCGGCGTGTTTGAGCGCCCTGAGGGAGGCCGCAGAACGGCCGATGGGCCCAGCTGTTGAGGTACGCAGTTCTTCGGGCAGGTCATCAATACGGAGGGTTGTGGCCGGGGTGGCCAAGGCCAGTAGGGTACGTAATACGCCGAGTAACTGGCGCATGTTGCCCGGCCAAGGGTGCGCGGCCAGTTGTTGCAGGGCGTCGGGGGCCATGCTGACCTCGGCCTCCGCGCCCCCCAAGGTGGCCCACAGTTTGGCAATCAGGGCCGCCAGGTCGGCATGCTCCCGCAATGAGGGCAGGGGCAGCTCAGCTTGGGCAATGCGGTAGTAGAGATCGCCACGGAAACGGCCTGCGGCCACTTCACTGTGCAGATGACGATGACTGGCGGAGATGACGGCAAAGTCAACAGGCACCGACTGACCGCCCCCCAGGGGGGTGATCTCACGTTCCTGCAACACCCGCAACAACCGACTTTGCAGGGCCAGGGGCATGTCGCCAATTTCGTCGAGAAACAGAATGCCGCCGTCCGCATCACGCAGCAACCCCGTAGCGCCTTCACGCCGCGCCCCGGTGAATGCGCCGGTCCGGTAACCGAAGAGCTCGGCCTCGATGAGACTCTCCGGTAACGAGGCACAGTTTACGGCTACAAACGGCCCCTGGGCACGTTGACTGCGGCGGTGCAGTTCGTGCGCAACAATCTCCTTGCCGCTCCCCGTTTCCCCCTGTAGCAGGATCGGGATATCGGCATCCAGCAATTGCGAGTAACGTTCCAGTTTCTGGTTGAAGGGCGCATCGAAGATAGGCTCGACGTGGCGCCGGGTCAGGGTCTCACCATGCCGTGGAGCACGACCTAAGCGCCTGGGGACGCGGTCCTGTCGAGCCCGGAATTCGCGCCCCCTGGCGCTGCGCAGGGTATGAATGCCCGGCTTGCCCCGCGACGCGGATTCGAACAGCGCATCGTAGCGGCAGTGGCCGATCTCACTCCAGTTGATGTCCAGCATATGCAGTGCGTAGCGATTAGCGGCCACCAGATGCTGATCCTCAAAAACCAGAATCCCTTCCCGATGGGTGCCCAGCAGCGCGGCATCGGGATGCAGTCGTATCACCTCGCGGCCGGCTAGGTCGCGCTCCAACAGCCGGCGTTCGATCTGGTCTACGGCGAAGCGCACCAGACCCATGGCATGTCCAGGGTGCACACGAGCTTCACCCGACAGGTCCAGTACCCCGATGGTCCGACCACGACCATCCAGGATCGGTGAGGCCGAACAGCTAAGTACCCGATGCGCACTGAAATAGTGCTCCGCCCCGCGCACTTCAATGGGTACCTGATCGTGCAGGGCGGTACCGACGGCGTTGGTGCCCGTATGCGCTTCACTCCAGGTGACTCCTGGGCGTACTGCTACTCGGGCGGCCTTATCAAGAAACTCGGCGCTCCCCATTGCGTCGAGAATGAGACCGTCCGGTGCCGTCAGAATCACCACGCTGCTGGTAACCTGGGCATCGCTGCACAGCGCTTCCATCTCGGGTCGACAGAGCCGCCGGATGTCCTCGTATTGCTGGTGCAGGGCGCGTAACGCGGCCTGTTCCAGTGGTCCTCCTTCCAGCAACACATCGGCGCTCAGCCCAAAACGCCGGCAACGACGCCAGGAGTTAAGGATCACGTCCGATATCAGCCCGTGCGGATCCTGTCCGGTTTCAAAGAAGCATTGTCGGGCGGCGTGTAGAGCAGCAGCAGGCTGGGTTCGGGGCATCGACGGCCTTTCCGGTTGTCGCAAAATGCGACAGGGGGCGAGTGGGTTGTCTTGTCATAAGACACCTCCAACAAGCGGTACGCAAGTTTTGACTCGACGCATAATTGCTGCAGTGCACTATGTTATTGAAAACCAGCCATGTCCTATGGGTGAAAGAACCATGCTGCGGCGCAAAATGCCTGGATGAATCAAGGAAATGGCACGATCTATGCGATGAAACGATCATTCATCACTGAGCACCACGCCATGAACCCACTCGAACAACAACATCTGCCGGTGCAGGTGCCCTTCAAGGAACGCTACGATAACTTCATCGGCGGGCGCTGGGTGGCCCCGGTGTCCGGACGGTATTTTGAGAATGTCACACCGGTCACCGGCCAGCCGTTCTGCGAGGTCGCCCGTTCCGACAAAGATGATATCGAGGTGGCCCTGGATGCCGCCCATGCCGCCCGAGTGGCTTGGGGCCAGACGGCGGTGGCCGATCGCGCCCTGGCCCTCAACCGGATGGCTGATCGCATGGAGCAGAACCTCGATCTGCTGGCTTACGCCGAAACCTGGGACAATGGCAAGCCGATCCGCGAAACCACGGCCGCCGACGTACCGTTGGCGATTGACCATTTCCGGTACTTCGCCGGGGCCATCCGCGCTCAAGAAGGTGGTATCAGCGAGATTGACACAGATACGGTTGCTTATCACTTTCATGAGCCGCTGGGGGTGGTGGGGCAGATCATTCCCTGGAATTTTCCGCTGCTGCTGGCCGCCTGGAAACTGGCTCCGGCCCTGGCGGCCGGCAACTGCGTGGTACTCAAGCCCGCCGAGCAGACGCCGGTGAGTATTCTGGTCTGGGCCGAATTGATCGGTGACCTGCTGCCCCCGGGGGTGCTCAACATTGTCAACGGCTTCGGTCTGGAAGCGGGCAAGCCGCTGGCCTCGAGCCCCCGCATCGCCAAGATTGCCTTCACCGGGGAGACCACCACCGGTCGATTGATCGGCCAGTACGCCAACCAGAACCTGATTCCGGCGACCTTGGAACTGGGGGGCAAATCACCGAATATCTTCTTCGCCGATGTGGCCGACGCCGATGATGACTTCTTCGACAAGGCTATTGAGGGCTTGGTCCTGTTTGCCTTCAATCAGGGCGAAGTATGCACCTGTCCCAGTCGCGCCTTGATTCAGGAATCGATCTACGACACGTTTATGGAGCGGGTTCTCAAGCGGATCGCCGCCATCACCCAGGGGGATCCCCTTGACCCCGGCACCATGCTCGGTGCGCAGGCCTCCAGCGAGCAACTGGAGAAGATTCTCTCTTACTTCGACATCGGCAAGCAGGAGGGCGCCAAGATATTGATTGGCGGTGAGCGCAACCTCCTGGGGGGTAAATTGCAGGGGGGTTATTACGTCAAGCCGACGGTTTTCTTCGGTCACAACAAGATGCGGGTGTTTCAAGAAGAGATCTTCGGGCCGGTGGTGTCGGTGACCACCTTCAAGGACGATGAGGAGGCCCTGGCCATTGCTAATGACACCCTATACGGCTTGGGTGCGGGGGTATGGAGCCGTGATGCCAATCGCTGTTATCGCTTTGGTCGCGGCATCCAGGCCGGCCGGGTGTGGATCAATTGCTATCACGTTTATCCGGCGCACGCAGCGTTCGGCGGTTACAAGCAATCGGGCATCGGTCGTGAGGGTCATCTCATGATGCTGAGTCATTACCAGCAGACGAAAAATATGCTGGTCAGTTAT
>CAJXGK010000229.1 GCA_913053815.1 uncultured Rhodanobacteraceae bacterium | reverse complement strand
TATGAAGTTTTCTCCAGCTGGATCCATATCCCTGAAAAATAAACATTATTCATTACGACCCCTGTTGCTGGAGCATCTATATCGACAGGGATCGCTATCTTTTCTCTTTTCGCTGGCTGTAGTACCGATGGTCATGGCACTGCTCTGGCGAGAAGTGCCGATGCACTGGCTGCTGGCCTGGTTGGTGTTGCAGGTTATCGTCAGTATCGGTGGGTTTCTACTGTTTTACTTCTTTCAGGGACAATCGAGTACACCAACTCGACCGAATCTGTGGCGACAAACTTTCCTTTTAACGTGTCTGGTGTCGGGCTTGGGCTGGGGGCTGCTGGCCTTGTCATTCGATCCAACCTGGCACCCCGCCAAACAGATCACGCTGATATTGCTGTTACTCAGCATTGCCACGACCAACAGTTGGCTGCTGGTTGCCCACCGTCTGGTAGCGTTGAGTTACAGCATTGTGGCCGGCTTACCTATTACAGTTTGGTTGATCACCAGCCCCGATCTTGACTATCAGCTAGCCGGTTTGCTGATCGCCGGGCTCGGGCTGGTTTATGGCCTTTGGTATCTGCCCCACGCCTATCACAATCTGCTCAGGAGTCTGCAGCAGGACGAGCAGGCGAAGAAACTGACTTGGGAACGCGATGCCCTTGCCAGACAGGCAAAGAATGATCTCCTGACCGGCTTACCCAATCGCCGAGCCCTGGAGGAACATCTGGCACGCGCGTTATCACGCTGTGCCAATAATCAGAAATTTTTACTGGTTCTAGCTCTGGATTCGTTCGACTTCAAGCAGATCAACGCTACCCGAAGCTATGCGACAGGGGATCGGGTGTTGCAACAGCTGGCCGACCGCTTACGGGAGACGCTCAGCGCCAGCGATTTTGTAGCGCGTATCGGTGGCGCTGAGTTCATTGTGGTCTATGAATCCATCGAGCATCTTGAGGAAATTAAACCGCTGCTGGAGCGCTTACATGAGGCAGTGACCGTACCCTTCGAGATCGGTGAACAACCGCTGCAGTTGGACGCCCACGCCGGTCTGGCCATTTATCCTCTGCTGGAAGTCTCGGGGGTGTCGGAGCTGTTGCATGCTGCCGAGCAGGCACTCGACCAAGCCCAGAAGAGCCCGGACAAAACCGCACTGTGGTGGAAAATACAGGTTTCCGACCCCACCGATACCGTCCCAATTATGGGCCAGATCTTAACCCACCAAGGTCACCGCCCTCGTATCTACGGGCCGGATGCCGCCGATTTGCTTAACGATGTGCAGTCTGTGTGCGCAACGACTACCCAGCGATTTATCCGGGCGTTGCACGAGGATCTTTTCAAACGTTTACAAGTTCAATCAATCCTCAGCCTCTTCAACACGGAAGAATGGCAACAACATGACACGTATTTGCGTCGACATATGGCCATGTTGACCGACCTGAATTTGGACCAGACTCGCCATGTGGAGTACTCGATAAAAGCCGGTCGCCGGCACGAGACGACGGGTATTCAGGAAGCCTGGGTGGATGAAGCCTATGCCACCTGGGAGCAGATATTCGTGCAGCACCCGGGACATCTTTCGCTGGCCGTGCAGCTGGCCAGGTCAGTGATCAAAAAGCGCTTTGCAGCCGACCTTGAGTATCAACGGGCCGGCCGTGAAGAAATTCATCTGGAGTGGGAAAAGGTCGCCGCTGAGATCGATAATCTGGCTTGGCGTTCCCGGCATTATGTTGACTTGGTTGAAGGCACGGTCACAGTACTGGGAAATCTTCAGGAGGTGGTGGCGGTCACCCAGATGCGCTCGGATGAGCATTCGGTGTTGCGCTATGAAGCGGTGTCCGATGTATTCGCTGCCGGAGAGCATGATCTTAGCAATACGCAACTCATACCGTGCATCCATGTGGACGTTGATCATCCACGTGAAGACTGTCCTGCGGGTCGGGCCTGGCGCAGCGGCCATATTGAGCGCAGCCCCAGCGTCAATCTTGATCCCCATCTCGAGGTATGGAAGAGTCTGGCCAAACAGCGGGGGATCCGTTCTCTGGTGGCCATTCCTTTGTTTGCCGGAGGTCAGGTTCGGTCCATTCTTACACTTTACCTAGCCTATTACGGAGGATTCACCGGTTCTGAACGACAAAAACTTCTGGAACGGATCCAGCGGATGCTGTCAATGGGCATGGAGCAGTATCTGAGAACCGGAAAATTGCCGGGCCTGCAGTATCTGGAAGATCGGCTGCGCTACATACATCTGCTGGATGAAGGCCGGCTGGTCATGCTGTACCAACCGATCCTTGGTTTGCACAACGGGAAATTGGCCAAGGTGGAGGCACTGGCCCGCTTACGCCGGAATGATGAGTGGCTCAGCCCGGCACAGTTTCTGCCCTTGTTTGGCAAGGATGAACTGTTTGCCCTGTATCGCAAGGGTTTGGAGCAGGCGCTACAGACCTTGCGCACCTGGGCCGGTCAGGGGCTCAAGCCGGACTTGAGTATCAATCTCCCTCCCCAGGGACTGGATGACTCTCGTTATATCGATGTAACCCGGCAGTTGTTGGTTTCCTTGCCCATCCCGGAGAGGCAGCAACTGATTCTGGAGCTATTGGAAACCGAGGATTTAAACATCTATTCGCATTCTGGCGAGATGTTCATGGCCTGGCAAGAATTGGGAGTGAGCTTTGCCGAGGATGATCTGGGCAGCGGTTACTCCAGCTTGGCAAGACTCCGGTCGATTCCCTTTCAGTTTGTCAAGGTTGACCAAACCCTGGTGAAAAATTTTGAAAAAGAGCCGTTCAAGGTGCTGCATTTGATCGAGCAGCTGATATCACTGGCTCACAGTATGGGTACGATGATTGTCATCGAAGGTCTGGAAAGTGAGGGTTTGGTGGAAATGGCCACCATATTTGGGGCGGATTTCGGTCAGGGCTATGCAATCGCCAAGCCTATGCCGGCCGATGCCCTGCCGGAATGGACAAAAAACCACATTTCGTGGCACTTGGATCGAACCCGGCCTGCAACCTTACCGGGCTTGCTAGCCTTGTTCTTGCAGAACGAAAAGCGTGTCACCGAGATGCAAGACTGGCCCAGTATCGCCAGGATTCTGGTTCGGGAAGGCATTCATGCCGAATGGTTTTCAGGACTGAACGTGCCCGCCGACCCGTCTCTGCAGGCGGCTTTCCATACACTTAAAGACCTCATGATCCAGCATGCCGGACAACCTGCGGCGGATACTATGCAGGCTCGAGAGCGGTTTTTGTGCCTCATGGAGGAACAGTTATCCCGTAGGGCGGCCTATTGAGACGGCCCCATTATCAATCAAGACATACATCTCACTCGGGGGTCACCGAAGTAGGTTCTGACAAGCTCAGGTCATTCCCTGCGTCGGCGGCGCGTGAGTTCACTACTTGCCCCGGTCCAAGTCACGATGGATACCCGATACGAACCCCAAGAAGGCCCTCTGGTTGGACGCATTGCGGGTGGGTGAAAGCTCGTCGTTATCATCACTGCCCAACAGGAATATCTTTGGCATCGGATTCATAGGACAGTTTGAATTCGATGACGAAATACCCAGAAAGTGAACTGATATCGGGTGGCATCTCTATAGGGCCTTTCACCTGTAACGGTCAAAGGCCTTCGCTGGAGGGGAACAATCCAACACGCAAATCCTTGGCGGTATAGATCTCTTTGCCATCAACCAGCACACTACCATCGCCGATGACCATTGCCAGCTTGCTACGCAGCACCCGTTTGATATCGATCTTGTAAATGACTTTACGGGCAGAAGGTAGAATCTGTCCAAAAAAGTGTACGGCCCCGACACCTAGTTCCCGACCGCGTCCCGGCTCACCCAGCCAGGCGAGATAAAACCCGACGAGCTGCCACAGCGCATCCAGACCAAGACAACCGGGCATCACCGGATCCCCCTTGAAGTGGCAGTGAAAGAACCACAGGTCGGGGTGGATATCCAGTTCTGCTTCGAGGTAGCCCTTGTTGTA
>CAJXGK010000228.1 GCA_913053815.1 uncultured Rhodanobacteraceae bacterium | reverse complement strand
ACAGATTCTGACGAAATCGACCCTGCTTGCCCTTGATCATGTCGGCTAGGGATTTCAGGGTGCGCTTGTTAGTACCGGTAATGGCACGCCCCCGACGACCATTGTCGAACAGCGCGTCCACCGACTCCTGCAGCATGCGCTTCTCATTACGAACAATGATGTCCGGTGCGTTCAACTCCAGCAACCGCTTGAGCCGATTATTGCGATTGATGACCCGACGGTACAAATCATTGAGGTCCGACGTTGCAAAACGGCCTCCGTCCAGGGGTACCAGTGGCCGTAGTTCGGGCGGTAACACAGGCAGCACCGTCAGCACCATCCACTCGGGTCGATTGCCCGACTCGGCAAAGCCTTCCAGTAACTTGATGCGTTTGGTAATGCGCTTAAGCTTGGTCTCCGAATGGGTGCTATCCATCTCCTCGCGAAGGCGGACCAATTCTACCGTCAAATCAATGGATTTAAGCAGCTCGAAAACGGCCTCAGCACCCATATGGGCCGAGAATTCATCCCCGTACTCTTCCACCGCGGCGAGAAACTGGTCTTCAGTCAGCAATTGGCCCCGTTCCAATAACGTCAGGCCCGGCTCAATGACCACATAGGCTTCAAAATAAAGAATGCGTTCCAAATCACGGAGCGTCATATCCAACATCAAGCCGATACGTGAAGGCAACGACTTGAGAAACCAGATATGGGCAACCGGACTGGCCAGTTCAACATGGCCCATACGCTCGCGCCGTACCTTGGCCAGAGTGACCTCGGTCCCGCACTTCTCACAGACCACACCACGGTGCTTCATACGTTTGTACTTGCCACACAGGCACTCGTAGTCCTTTACCGGGCCAAAGATCGCCGCACAGAACAAACCATCCCGCTCCGGCTTGAAGGTCCGATAATTGATCGTCTCCGGTTTCTTGACCTCGCCGTAAGACCACGAACGGATCAGTTCGGGGGAGGACAGACCAATCTTGATGGCATCGAAGTCCAACGGCTGGCGCTGCTGATTGAATAGATTCAGAAGGTCTTTCATGTTTCAGTCTCCCATACCGATGCCGATCATTTATGTTCTACAAGCTCAATGTGGATGGCTAGGGAACGAATCTCCTTCACCAATACATTGAACGATTCGGGCATGCCGGCCACCATCTGGTGATCGCCATCGACAATGCTCTTGTACATTTGATTGCGGCCCTGCACATCGTCGGATTTGACGGTAAGCATTTCCTGTAATGTGTAGGCAGCGCCGTACGCCTCAAGCGCCCATACTTCCATTTCGCCGAAGCGCTGCCCGCCAAATTGAGCCTTACCACCCAATGGCTGTTGCGTAACCAGCGAATACGGTCCTGTTGAACGCGCATGCATCTTGTCATCAACCAGATGGTTGAGCTTCAGCACGTGCATATAACCCACCGTTACCGGACGATCAAAGCTATCGCCGGTGCGCCCGTCAAACAGGGTGGTCTGCCCGGATTCTGGTAACCCGGCAAGACGTAACATACTCTTGATCTCCGATTCAAAGGCCCCATCGAACACCGGGGTAGCCATAGGTACCCCATTGCGCAGATTTTTCGCCAGGGCTAGGATCTCCACATCCTCGAATTGATCAAGCTCTACGCGTACACCGTGCTGTTTGCGGTCATGGTTATAAACTTGATCGAGAAATTTACGGATCTTCGCAGTTTTTTCATTGGCATCAAGTAACTCGGCAATTCGATGACCCAAACCGCGTGCCGCCCAGCCCAAATGGGTTTCCAGGATCTGGCCGATATTCATTCGGGAAGGCACCCCAAGTGGATTCAAAACAATATCCACAGGCGTGCCATCAGCCATGTAGGGCATATCCTCTACCGGTACAATCATCGAGACGACACCCTTGTTACCATGACGGCCTGCCATCTTGTCACCCGGTTGGATGCGTCGTTTGACGGCAAGATAGACCTTGACCATCTTTAATACGCCGGGAGCCAGATCGTCACCCTGGATCAGCTTTTGCTGTTTTTCCTTGAAGCGCTTTTCGAAAGCCTCTTTGTGAACCTTGAGCTGCTCCGCAACACGCTCTAAGAACTCGGCAGCATCTTCGTCCTGGGGCTGAACTTTGAACCAGTCATCTTTCTTTAACCCGTCCAGATAGGCATCGGTAATGGTTGCATTGCGCTGGAGTCCCTGCGGGCCGCTGTTGGCAGGCTTGCCGACTAACTGCTGACGCATGCGATTGTAAATGGCCCCTTCCAGGATGCGAAACTGGTCATCCAGATCGTTGCGAATGCGCTGGGTTTCGTCTGCTTCGATAGACCGCGCGCGCTTGTCCTTTTCCACCCCATCGCGGGTGAACACTTGGACGTCGATGACAATGCCATCCATACCCGGCGGTACCCGCAGTGAAGAATCCTTCACATCGGAGGCCTTCTCGCCAAAGATGGCCCGTAACAGCTTTTCTTCGGGCGTCAGCTGGCTTTCACCTTTAGGAGTGACTTTGCCAACAAGTATGTCGCCCGCATTGACTTCCGCACCAATGAAGACGATACCTGACTCATCCAGTCGAGTCAGGGCCTGTTCGCCTACATTCGGGATATCGGCACTGATCTCTTCAGAGCCGAGTTTGGTGTCCCTAGCCATGCAGGTCAGTTCCTCGATATGGATCGAAGTATAGCGATCTTCCTGCAGCACACGTTCGGAGATGAGAATGGAATCTTCAAAGTTATAACCGTTCCAGGGCATGAACGCGACCAGCATATTTTGCCCAAGAGCCAGTTCACCGAGATCAGTCGAGGAGCCGTCGGCAAGCGTGTCGGCCTTGGCCACCACATCACCAACATTGACCAGCGGTCGCTGGTTGAGGTTGGTATTCTGATTTGACCGCGTATATTTGGTGAGGTTATAAATGTCGACACCGGCATCATCGCCACCAATCTCGGCCTCGTTGACCCGCACCACGATGCGAGCCGCATCAACCTGGTCAATGGTTCCACCACGCCGTGCACTGACAGTCACCCCGGAATCCCGGGCGACCACGCGTTCAATCCCCGTACCGACCAGTGGTTTTTCGCTACGCAGGGTCGGCACAGCCTGACGCTGCATGTTGGAACCCATCAGGGCCCGATTGGCATCATCATGTTCGAGAAACGGTATCAGCGCCGCGGCAACCGAAACCGTCTGCATCGGCGCGACATCCATGTACTGGATTTCAGAGGCGGAACGCAGTTCGGACTCACCTCGCAAACGACAACTAACGAAGTCTTCAGTGAAACGACCGCTCTTGTCCAAAGGAGCATTGGCCTGGGCAATAACGAAATCACCTTCCTCGATCGCTGACAAATAATCGACTTCGTTGGCGACCTTGCCATTGATAACACGGCGGTAGGGCGTCTCGAGAAACCCGTAGTCATTGGTTCGCGCATACACCGCCAGTGAATTGATCAGGCCAATGTTCGGACCTTCCGGGGTCTCGATGGGACATAAGCGCCCATAATGAGTCGGATGAACGTCACGTACTTCGAAACCCGCGCGTTCGCGGGTCAAGCCACCGGGTCCAAGTGCCGATACCCTACGCTTGTGAGTGACCTCACTGAGTGGATTGTTCTGATCCATGAACTGACTTAGCTGGGAAGAACCGAAAAACTCCTTGATTGCCGCCGCAACCGGGCGGGCATTGATCAGATCTTGAGGTCCCAAATTTTCCGATTCAGCCAAGGATAAGCGTTCACGCACCGCACGTTCGACCCGGACGACCCCGACCCGAAAGGCATTTTCAGCCATCTCACCGACCGAGCGAACCCGGCGATTGCCAAGGTGATCGATATCGTCCACAGTACCGTGCCCATTACGAATGTCGATGAGCGTACTGACGACATCAATGATGTCGGAGGTTTGGCCTTGACTCTCGACCAGTTTCTTGGCGGCTTCACCCTTAGCCATGCCAAAATATTTCCAGTCGTAGAGAACTTCCGGACCGATCCGCTCTTTACGACCCACCCGGCGGTTGAACTTCATGCGGCCTA
>CAJXGK010000227.1 GCA_913053815.1 uncultured Rhodanobacteraceae bacterium | reverse complement strand
CGGACGTGGAATCGCAATCGAATCTCGGAGGCGGTCCGGAGTTTTCCGGGGGCGGCTGCGAGGGAACGCCCTGCGTGGCGGAATTGGGCGTTGATTCGGACGTCGAGTTCTTCAATACCTGGGGCGGGAACGTCGAGAACCGCATCAACACCGTCACCGACATCATGAACGAGCAGTACGAGGAGGAAGTCGGGATCACGCATCTGATCACCACCATCATCGTCCTGATTGTTCTGGCGGCCCTTATTTTGTACTTCATTGGGATGTACAACGGACTGGTTCGGTCACGTAATAACTATAAGAATGCTTTTGCACAAATCGATGTTCAGCTTACCCGGCGGCATGATCTGATTCCCAATCTGATCGAAGTAGCTAAGGGTTACATGGCACATGAACGAGGCACTTTCGAGGCGGTGACCCAAGCGCGAACTGCAGCAATGACCGGTTTGGCTGCTGCCAAGGCCCAGCCCGGCAATGCTCAGGCGATGCAACAGCTTGGTGGCGCCGAGACTCAGCTTACCCAGGCCCTGGGACGATTGTTTGCGGTGGCCGAGGCTTACCCGGATCTCAAGGCTAACCAGAATATGATGCAGTTATCCGAAGAACTCAGTTCTACCGAGAATCGCGTGGCCTTTTCACGGCAGGCTTACAACGATGCGGTGATGACGTATAACAACCGTTGCCAAGTTTTTCCCGCCTCAATGATGGTCGGCCAGTTCGGATTCCAGAGCGCCGAACCGCTGGCTATGGACGATCCGGCTAAGCGCGAAGCTCCCCAGGTGAGCTTCAGCTAACCTATTCAGATATGGATTTTTTTGCCAATCAGGAACGGGCTCGCCGGCATTCACGGCAGATGGTGGTTTTTTTCGTGTTGGCCGTTCTAGCCATCATTGCCGCCGTGGATCTGCTGCTTATCGTGGTTTTGAATCTGGGCCAGCAGAGTGGCCAGACTAGGCTCGTGGTATCACCGGGGATCATGGTTGCGGTCAGCTTGGCTGTGGCCGGGGTGATTGGACTCGCTTCATTGTTCCGTTTAGCATCTTTGCGCGGAGGGGGTGGAGTGATTGCCCGTGAAGTGAATGCCACGCTGGTGCCTCCCGATACCACCAATCCCGCGTGGCGGCGTCTGCGCAACGTGATCGAAGAGGTGGCGATTGCTTCAGGTGTCCCGGTTCCGGAGATTTATGTACTTGAAAAGGAATCAGGGATTAATGCCTTTGCTGCCGGCTATTCACCTGCCGATGCGGCGGTTTGCGTGACCCAGGGCAGTCTTGACAACCTGACTCGTGATGAACTGCAGGGTGTCATCTCCCATGAATTTAGCCATGTGATCCATGGCGATATGCGCTTGAATATTCGCCTCATGGGGGTGGTGTTCGGCATCGTGGTACTCAGTGTGATTGGCCAGCAGATTCTGCAGGCCGCCTGGTGGAGCGGCGGATCGGTCCGTATCGGTTCTAACCGGGGGCGGCGCAGTAATGGCGGAGGGCTTTGGGCGCTGGGTCTTGGGTTGGTGGCAATCGGAGCAATCGGGGTATTCTTCGCCCGTCTGATCAAGGCTAGTGTGGCCCGACAGCGTGAGTCACTTGCCGATGCCTCGGCGGTGCAATTTACACGGCAGACAGCGGGTATTGCAGGGGCATTGAAAAAGATCGGCGCCCTCGAGGTCGGCTCAAGCTTTGTTGAAACCCAGAGTGAAGAGGTATCGCACATGCTGTTTGGGGAGGCCGGTCGCTGGTCATCATGGTTTGCCACCCATCCGCCTCTGGAGGTGCGTATCCGGACTCTACAACCCGGCTTTGATGTCAGGGAGTTTGAGCAGCTGGCGCGCCGTTGGAGTCGCTTGCAAAAGGCCAAGGATCCGGAAGACCCACGCGCCACGCTGACCGGTATGATTCCGACCTTGCTGGGTGCTACCGTGATGGCTGGGGCGGTACTTCCGGAGACCTCACAGGCTCCCTCACCCACCTCAGTGGAGGCATCGGTCCATGTCGATCCCGCGACGATTGTGTCGCAAGTCGGTACAGGAAACCGTAAAGACCATCAAGTAGCGGCAACGATACACAGTAGCCTGCCCGAGGATCTACGGGCGGCAAGCCGGGTTCCTGCTGAGGCCTTGTCGCTGGTGCTGGCACTGGCCTTGGCCGCTGAACCGGAGGCGGGGGCGCAGCAGACTCAACTCATCGGCAAGGCTTTCAGTCAGCAGCGTGCCGACCAAGTCACGGCACTGACTGCGTCGGTTCGGGGGCTGCATGCCATGCAACGGCTACCGCTGGCGGCACTGGCATTTCCAGCACTGCGGCGTTTGCCGCGTGCGCAGATTGAGCGACTGGTTGAAACCCTGCAGGCGCTGGCCCACGCGGATGGCCGGGTTGAACTCGACGAATATTGCCTAGCAACTTTGGTACGCGTGCAGATCCTGGATGCGCTCAATCCGGCACATGGCTTTGTGGCGGGCAGTTTGCGGCTGACCGATTGTCGCGATGAGTTTGCCTTGATCGCCGGGTTGGTGGCCCGTTTTGGCCATGATGACAGCACATCGGCCAAGCATGCTTTTCTGTTGGCTATTGAGGAAGCCCTACCAGGTGCGACGATCGAATATGCTCCGTCGCAGACTTGGCAGGAACAGCTCGACGTTGCGCTGGTGCGCTTGGATCGACTCAATTCAGCCAGTAAGGAACTTGTGGTGCGTGGACTGACCCGAGCGATTTGCGAAGATGACATGGTTCGGGTCGCCGAAGCGGAGTTGTTGCGGGTGGTCTGCGCAGCACTACATTGTCCGTTGCCGATCCATTTACAAGGGGGAGCATAGTAGACTACGGCGTGAGACCATCGAATCGATCAAGTTCGAATGGCTGTAGTCCAGCAAGTGGCTAATGTTTCTGGTGATACCGCTTTGCGGTGTCACCCCATCTTCGGACGCTCCACATCCGGGGCGCAGGCTTCCGTCCATCGATGGCGGATATCCAAACTCTACGGTAAACAAAAGGGCGGTTTATGTGGATGCGTGTCATCGAGCCCCAAGGCCGATGGTTGTAATCCGGTAGACCGCTAGTTTTGGCTCGTTTCCGGACAGGTTCGGCCGAGTATCCGGTCTGCGGCCTGCTCGGCGATCATGATGACCGGCGCATTAGTATTGCCGGTTGGCAGATCGGGCATGATCGAGGCGTCAATCACACGCAGTCCGGCGATGCCATGAACTCGCAGTTCGCTGTCCACTACAGCTGTAGTATCACGTCCCATCCGGCAGGTACCGACCGGGTGATAGATGGTTTCAGCTTTGTGACGAATAAAGGCTGCAAGTGCCGCATGGTCGGTGACTTCAGCACCGGGAAAGATTTCCTGACCGCGATATGGATTGAAAGGAGTCTGGGCGAACAGCTCACGGGAGCACTGCACGCCTTCAATCAGCATAGCAAGGTCATACCCTTCTGGATCACTGAGATAACCTGGAGTGATGCTCGCCGCGGCCCCGGGATCAGCCGAAACAAGGCGGATGCAGCCACGACTTTTCGGGTGCAGACCGCAGGCGTGCAAGGTGTAGCCGCTGCCGGACATACGGTGACGGCCATGATCATCGAGTAGGGCTGGAACAAAATGGAACTGCAGATCACATCCGGGTCTCTCGGCAAGTCGGGAACGCATAAAACCTCCCGCCTCGGCAATGTTCGAGGTCCCGATACCCTGGTGATGCAGCAAATATTGCCAAGCTACCCGCCCATCGCTGAGGTGATCGTAGGTATTGCGGCATGGGGTTGAGATCAGGGTGCAGATATCCAGATGATCCTGCAAATTATCCCCAATCCCCGGAGCATCGTGGTGTACGTGAATGCCGTGCGCCCGCAAATGGTCGGCCGGACCGATACCCGAGAGCATCAACAGTTGCGGTGAGTTAATGGTGCCACCGCATAGCAACACTTCGTCGGCTTCTACCCGATGCACACGACCCCAGCGATCCCGCATCCTCACCCCGTTGGCCCTGCCTTGATTGATCTCGATCCGT
>CAJXGK010000226.1 GCA_913053815.1 uncultured Rhodanobacteraceae bacterium | reverse complement strand
CGCCCGCTCCCGTATTTCTGGTGAATATCTCGTTGATGTATTCATCCCCCCTATCTTTTCAAAGGTTGGAGCCTCCGAGAAAGTTGGGACAATTCATATCAGCTAGGAGCTTGTCGGACTTGGGAGGCGTAGCGAGGCGGATGAAAAATCGAGGACAGTTTTTTGATCTTTTGAGGCCAATAGTGGTTCTATTTAACGATAAAGAGCAAAAAAATGGACCGATTTTCCACCGCCGTAGTCGATGCTTCCCAAGTCCGATAAGCGCCTTAGTAGCGCGAAAAAGACCCCTTTCATTGGATGACCACCGGCGCGATCATCACGGCAATTCATGAAATATCCAGCCCCTACAACCGGTAGACGGATGGACGCTTGTTGTCATCCCTAGCGCACCCAGCTCCACAACGGCGCCGCCCCGGCACCACCGAGAAATTCAGCGTATTAGGTTGGATATGATTCCAGCCTGGTCTCGTAATATTTTTATAAAGCATTGATTAAAATAGTATTAGTATACGATAAGGCGTGAATCTTGCTTGGTTATTCTGAATCTTGGAGACTGCGGCAAGTGGCCACCGATGGGGCGCTTGCTATCCCCATAGGCCGGGAGTAGGGTCAGGATCCCGGGTGTAAAAACTCGGCCGCGAGAGAGTCCGTCAGCATGCATTCAAGTGCCATGAATGAGCCCACCGAGCCGCATTACGGCCGCAGGAGCGCCTGGCATTTGTTCCCACCCCAGAGTTGTTTACCGCACCCCGTTCGGCGGACCGCGGGGATTGCGTGTGAGTATTCCCATCCCAAAGGAGCTTTAAAGATGTTTGAAACCCAGCAGCGGGAAGATGTCGAGGCTATGATGCGCGCCAATGTCGAGTTTCGGCGCTTGTACATGCATCACCAGAAACTCGACAGCAAGGTGCATGATGCAGAACTTGGGATTTTACCTCTCGATGATGTCACCTTGATGAAAATGAAGAAGGAAAAGCTTGTCGCCAAGGAACGCCTACAAAACATGTGGAATGCGATACGCAGTTCTTCACACTGAATCTTTTTTGAATATGGGGGTATTCGGAAACCCTGCCGGAGCGGGTACCATGCAGGGCGCTGGATTGCGCAAACAGCCGTCGCCAACCGTGCGGCGGCTGGGCTCTGGGAGACAGTATGATTCACGACTCGATACTTGAGTTGATCGGCAACACGCCGATGCTTCGGACGCAACATCTGGATACGGCCGGCTGCGAGATATTCCTAAAGCTCGAATGCATGAATCCGGGTGGTTCGATCAAAGACCGCATTGGCCTGACCATGATTGAACGCGCCGAGCAGGCCGGACGTATTCATCCTGGCGATATGCTGGTGGAAGGAACCGCCGGCAATACCGGTATCGGCCTGGCCTTGGTCGCGCGGCAAAAGGGCTACAGGCTACTGCTGGTGGTGCCCGATAAGATGAGTCGTGAGAAGATCTTCAATCTCAAGGCGATGGGTGCCGAAGTCATCCTGACCCGTTCCGATGTGGCCAAGGGACACCCTGAGTACTACCAGGATCTGGCCCAGAAGATTGCCGATGAGCACCCCAACACCTGGTTCGTCGACCAGTTTGGCAACCCCGACAATCCCGCTGCTCATCAGGAGACGACCGGGCCAGAAATTTTCGAACAGATGGATGGCCGCGTCGATGCGCTCGTCTTCGGTTGTGGCAGCTCCGGCACCATGACCGGACTGAGCCGATATTTTCAGAACGTCTCACCCAACACCGAACTAATCCTCGCCGATCCGGTCGGTTCCATCCTAGCTGAGTACATCAACCAGGGCACACTTTCCGACAAGTCCGCCAGTTGGCTGGTGGAGGGTATCGGCGAGGATTTCCTGCCACCGATCAGTGATTTTTCACGGGTGAAAAAAGCCTACGCTATTACCGACAAGGAAAGCTTTCTGACCGCTCGTGAGTTGTTACAGAAAGAAGGAGTGTTCGGCGGCAGCTCCACCGGCACTCTGCTCAGTGCAGCACTGCGCTACTGTCGCGAGCAGTCTAGGTCGAAGCGAGTGGTCGTACTGGTCTGCGATACCGGCAACAAGTACTTGTCAAAGCTATACAATGACTATTGGATGCTGGATAACGGCTTTCTCGACCGTCCCCAATATGGCGATTTGCGCGATCTGATTCTGCGCCCTTACTATCAGCGCGATACCGTCGTTATCGACCCGGATGAGCCGCTGGTCATCGCGTATCAGCGCATGAAGCTCTATGAGATCTCACAATTGCCGGTGATGGACGGTGATCGCATCGTCGGCATCCTCGACGAGTCCGATGTACTCATGCATGTACACACCGACCAGACTCGTTTCCGCGACCCGGTACGCACCGCCATGGTCAGCAAACTCGAAATCCTTGACCTCAAACAGCCCATTGAAACCTTGATGCCGGTTTTCGACCGCGGCCATGTGGCCATCGTCGTCGACAGTGACCAGTTTCTCGGCCTGATCACCCGTATTGATCTACTCAATTACCTGCGCCGCCGCGTGCACTGACCTACTCACCGGAACTACTGAATGAACACTACCAAGCCGCTCGGCCTCGGCACCCGTACCATCCATGCCGGACAGAGTCCCGACCCATCGACCGGCGCGATTATGACACCGATCTACGCCACCTCAACCTACGTGCAGACCAGCCCCGGCAAGCACCAGGGCTACGAATACTCACGCAGCCAAAACCCGACCCGCATGGCCTATGAGCGTTGCGTCGCCAATCTCGAAGGTGGAGTGGCCGGGTTTGCTTTTGCTTCGGGCTTGGCGGCGGCGGCAACAATACTGGATCTCCTCGATTCAGGCAGTCATATCATCGCCATGGATGATCTATACGGCGGCAGTTACCGCTTGTTCGAACAGGTGCGACGGCGCTCAGCCGGGCTCCAGTTCAGCTTTATCGATCTCAACGATGGCAAGGCGCTCAAGGCGGCGCTGCAGCCCAATACCCGTATGATTTGGGCTGAAACACCGACTAACCCCATGCTCAAGCTGGTGGATCTGGAGCAAGTTGCGGCCTTTGCGAAACAGCATGGCCTGATTCTGGTCACCGACAACACCTTCTGTTCGCCCATGCTCCAGCGGCCCCTAGAACACGGCGCGGATCTGGTACTGCATTCGGCCACCAAATACCTCAACGGCCATTCCGACATCGTTGGCGGTATCGCGGTCGCCGGCAACGACGCACTGGCCGAACAACTGGGTTTCTTGCAAAACTCAGTCGGGGCCATCGCTGGACCCTTTGATGCCTTTCTGGCTATGCGCGGGCTGAAAACCCTGCACCTGCGCATGCGCGCCCACTGCGAAAACGCCATGTACCTGGCCCATTGGCTGGATCAACACCCGGCCATTGAACGGGTCATCTATCCGGGGCTTACGTCGCATCCCCAACATGCCCTGGCCAAGCGGCAAATGGATGGCTATGGCGGCATCATCACCATTGAAGTGAAAGGGGGCTTGAAAAAAGCCCGATGTATGCTCGAACGCTGTCAATTATTCGGCTTGGCCGAATCACTCGGCGGCGTCGAAAGCCTCATCGGCCACCCGGCCACCATGACTCACGCCAGCATCCCAGTCGAAGAGCGAGAAGCCCGCGGCATCACCGGCGGCCTGCTGCGGCTCAGCGTCGGCATCGAAGACCCCGGCGACCTCATCGCCGACCTGGACGCCGCATTCGCAACGGCAGCGAAGCAAGGCGCAACATGCAAGGCCGCGTCGTAGACTCGCACGAGCTTTGTGCCGTTGCCATAGTCGAGCTGCGTCATCCGGCCAGCGGCGTCATGTGTGCAGGGCAAGTCGTTGGCGACTCGAGAAATATGGGTCGCTATCCCGAATGGCACTGCCGCTGTTTTTCGGCGTGCTACGGGGTTTCCATGTGAGGGTGCCCCATCCCATCCCATCCCATCCCATCCCATCCCATCCCATCTCGTAGCGCAGCTTGGGGTGGGTGGGCCGCGCGGGCATATCGCCACGCTCGCTAAGCTTCACCGCCGCCGAGCAAACGGTTGGTGTAAGCT
>CAJXGK010000225.1 GCA_913053815.1 uncultured Rhodanobacteraceae bacterium | reverse complement strand
GTGGCCAGCCGGCCCAGTGTGGCAGGGCTGGCAGGGTCACTGACACTGATGACCTGCAATCCGGAAGCCGCATCCGCCAGGTAGGCGATGCCGCCATTAACAGCAACACCCAGCGCCAAACCCGGTGAATCCAGCGATGCCAGCAATGCCGGAGCATTCGGTTGGCTTATATCGACGATGTTAAGACCAAGTGTTCCATCGGCGACGTAGGCTATATTGTTTTTTACAACGGCTGAAGGGGATCGCCCCGACGCGGAGGCTCCCAGCAACGCATCAGCTGACATCAGGTTACCTGACGAGGATATGTCATTATCGTGAATACTGCTTATTAACGGTTGGTAGGCTGCCAGGCCATTACGAATATCCGTGCTGTTAAACTGTGGGTGCCAGACTGCAAGGTCGTCGCTGTCTCGGTCACCGTCCCCGTCTATGTCCCTTTCCAGGACCCATGCTGCACGACGGTCCATTTCCGCCAGTAAGTCACGCTGGTCGATGCCTGACTGGAGGAGATGCGCGAGGCGGCGAAAAACGAGTTCGGTTAGTAAGGATACGTTGAATTTCCCTTGCTTGACACGCTGCCCGGACACGATCAAGTGGATTGTACCGTTATTAAGCGTCGGTACGGCATCCAGCTTACCGTCATCATTAGCATCGATATCCAACCCGCCGCTGACGCGAACCAGATAGAGTGCGCTGTCAGAGAGTGCGTCGACCCTCAGGGAAAAGGTGCCGGCCTCAGCCAGATTATTGCTGCTGGTGGTTTGCGTACTGTAGATGACTTGCCCGGTATACGGGTCAATGATCTCTACAGTCGCCCCGGACAGGGGACCCAGGAGTGCCTGGCCGCTGACGTTTACCGCAGCGGAAGCGCTTGAACCTGACGACGAACCTCCGCCACCTCCGCAGGAAACCAGAAAGAGGATGGATAGCACCAACAGCGTCGCAGTTAACCGTTTTCTCAACGGCAGCATTACTTGTTCGTTAGCCATACGATTAAACTCTCTCTTACTTACTTCAGGTACCCGCTCAGCTGGAATTCAGGCGCGAGCCGGAATTCGGCAATAAACCAATCGCAAAATTACACTAAACCGGTTCTGTAAACGCTTTCGTCTGCGAGAGAAAGCCAAAAAGTTTGCGCCAATGTCTACTCGCGCAATATACCAAAATGCACTCCGAAAAGTGTGACAAACACGGCAAAACTCCTGTAATTACGCACAATCCGGTCTGGATGCTAATTCTCCGCATCCCAGTCTTTTTCTCAGACGGCCCTCTTCCTCGCTATTCCCACCAACCCCATCAGACCGGAAGCGAACAGGTATAGGGTTGCGGGTACCGGTACCACAGTGATGTCATACCCGATCAAGTCCAGCGCACGCAAATCATTAGCGCCCACAGGAACGAAAGCGCCGGTCGCAAGCGTCGGGTCCATGACTCCCACCAGGGTCCCGGTTAAACTATTATCCTTCCAGTGACTCGCCTGGCGGCCATCACCGTTGGAAGCGCCGGTGGAAAAAGCCAGCTCGGAGCTGAGGTCATCCAGGATCGCCGCATTACCCGGTACAAAGTTGCGTGCGGTAGTGGTGAAATTTGCCGGATTTGAAGGATTTACTCCGGCACCGAAGCGGAACAGGTCCAGCGTACGCGGTGCGACGACAAACGTCTGCCCGTTGGAAACCGCAGCATCAATGACGTCAACTATCGAAATGAATCCCAGCGCGTGACCGATCTCGTGGGCGGCCGCCGTTTCGAAATCGACCAGGCCGGCACTGACACCGTTACTGGAGTCAAAGTCGAACGAAAAATTGGAGCTGAAGGTGATGGTGGCATCGGTCGTCCCAAAACCTGCGTCCAGGCCCGCAAACCCCAGTGCCTTCAAATTGGCCTTACTAGCGGACAAGTTTCCGCCTAAACTAAATCCTGTTGGTAGAAAAGCAGAAAACTGCGCAGCCGTGGGCAGAGCGGCAACGATGCCGTCGTCGGCTTCACCGGCCGAATCGGCGACCATACTGTTGCGAACATTGTTATAATTGGCTTGCAGTATCACCGAGGACGCCTGGCCGATAACGCCTGCACCCAGGGATGCCAGATTAGCATCGATAGTCACCGTAATCGGGTCAGCGATCTGAGATGACCACTGGTTAGCTGCACGGTTGAAAGCAGCGAGTGCAGCCGGATTTGCAGTTAACGTTGCGCCGGCGTTGAGGTTAATGGTCAGGGCATGAACCGATGAGGTGACCACAGACAAGGCGATCAACACGGCAGCCATTGTGGTTCCGGTACCTGTTTTAACTATCTCAACGCCTGTTTCACCAGGACTTGGCAGTGATTTGCTCAATGTAATTTCCTCCGTGTTTTTAGGATATTTTACTCAATGGAATCGGGCTGATACTGATAGCTCCTTCAGGTCTTCTCTCACCAATAACAGATCTGATGTGGTTTAAAATCCAATCGGGACAAGTTCATTTTTATTTTCCATTCTCCGTGACGGAATTTTGCGGCGAAGCGGCCTTTTCCGGTGACAACACCTCCACCTCATTACTTTCGGAAGCGCCGGACCCGAACAGCACCTGTGCCTCCTCCCGTACAAAGGTATCCGATCCCTCGGGTACCGTTGAACCTGATACAAGGGATTTATCCAGCGGACGCCGGGCCGGTCCAGGACCCAACGTACCTTCCAGGATGACGTTGCCCGAATTACCCTTACCGCTACCCATCTCTACATTCTCTTCCACAACCTCGGAATGAGCAGGCTCTTTGCCGTAGATCGAGTCCGGTGACTTACCTGAATCCGAGGAATCGTGCGAGTTACACGCGACTAAACCCGCACAGGTGAGACTTGTTAACAAGGCGTATATTCGTCTTTGGAAGCTGGTGGGATGCATTCGGCTAATCAGCGCACCGCTCCTTCTTCCGTACCCAAGAGACGTGGCTTAATAAACACTCCCCCATTATTTCTTCTGATTTTCAAACATCATTGCGTTTATGAACTGCAAAGCCGACTGCGACGCTCCCTGGAATCATGCAATTTTTGCACCTAATAAACAAATACTCGGCACATCATAGGCTTATGCGCACACAGCATCTAGGGGCGCGCACTAAAGTGTAATGGTTTCCGAATTGCATTCTGGTGTTCTTTACAGATGGCGGGAATTTGTCGCTTAAAATAGCGGCTCTTCCCCTGATTGGGTGGGTCACTGGGCACGCTATTGTCTAACCGCGAAGGACGCTAAGGGCGCGAAGTAAAAAACAGGCTGAATTCATGGTCAAGACAGCGATCCCGGGCAGCCTGTCAGGCCGCGGCGGGACAGTCTTGTGCACATCACTGACAGCTGGAACCTGTCCCGGATTCGTCACGTCGTGATCGATCCGGAAAAACTTCGA
This sequence comes from uncultured Rhodanobacteraceae bacterium, assembly GCA_913053815.1. Taxonomy (GTDB): domain Bacteria; phylum Pseudomonadota; class Gammaproteobacteria; order Xanthomonadales; family Rhodanobacteraceae; genus Metallibacterium. Next base: position 674 of record CAJXGK010000225.1, on the reverse strand, counting down.
TACCCTTAGCTCCCCACCTGATAGCCTGGCGCCGGTTACACACCTCCGCCAGGAAAGATACTTGTGAGGTAGTCCACTAAAGCACAATGCAAAACGGCAGCCCGCTGAAGGCCATATTTATAATGATGCTATTTTCACCCTGGCTAGTTCAAATTGGGTAAGCTTTCCGCCAGAAAGCCTTCTATACCACCAGTACCCGGATTGTTAACCAGCGCACTATCCAGTCCGCCATTGTTTTGGCCTGGACTAAGCGTGCCCTCAAGAATCACGCTATCACCATTTGAACCCACCGTGTTGGTTATTATAGGCGGCTCCTCCGTAAATCCGCCACCGGGTGGAGTATTCGCAGGATTTGTTACGAGTATCTTTTCCAGTCCGGGATTATCCGGATCGGGGCCCAGCGTACCTTCGAGAATAATCCCTCCTGAGGGTGCGATCAGGTACACGAAATCTACTTCCGTTCCGTCGGGCAGGCGTACTGGTAGCAGCAATCTGTCCGGGTATTGTGATTCGGCAGTAATGCCAAGTGGATCACCGTCAACCGACACTGTTGCTGACACTTGAGGCTGTGCTGGATTGCTGGTATTCAGTGCAAGCAAGCCGTCAATGCTATCCAGGACATACACCACACCATTTGCCACAACAACCCCACGTGCCTCGCCGCTGGTGGCCAG
>CAJXGK010000224.1 GCA_913053815.1 uncultured Rhodanobacteraceae bacterium | reverse complement strand
AGCCGAGGGGGGAACAATCAGCAAAATTTCTGCCGATTCATTCTCGCCGTTCCTACCAGCCCATGTAATGGCCGCCGTTGGCGGAAAGGTTGGCGCCGGTGATCCAGGCCGCTTCCTCACCGGTGAAAAAATTCACCGCGTAGGCGATTTCTTCTGGTTCACCCAGTCGGCCCATGGGAATTTTCTCAACAATCTTGGCCCGCACCGACTCCGGGATCGACATCACCATATCGGTACCGACATAGCCGGGTGATACGGTGTTCACCGTAATACCGTAGCGAGCATTTTCTTGGGCCAGCGAGATAGTGAAACCATGCATGCCGGCCTTAGCCGCGGCATAGTTGGCCTGTCCGTACTGGCCTTTCTGGCCGTTGATTGAACTGATCTGCACGATCCGGCCCCAGCGGTGTTCACGCATGTCTTCGATAAGGCAGCGGGTGACATTGAAGCAGGAGTCGAGATTGGTCCGCATTACTTCAGACCAATCGGCGTACTTCATCTTGTGAAAGGTTGAGTCGCGAGTGATCCCGGCATTGTTGACCAGAATACTGATGGGCCCGAGTTGATCCTTGATGGTCTGTACCATCTTCTGGCACGACTGCGGATCACTCACGTCACCCTGTGCCAGGGTTACGGGGATGCCTTCATCTCGCATGCGCTTTTGCCAGAGTTCGGCTTTGGCCGCATCACGATAATTGCTGGCGACCTGGTGACCTGCTGCGGCCAGACGGCGGACGATGGCGGTACCGATACCACCGGTGCCACCGGTGATCAGAGCGATGCGTGAAGTCATAATATTCCCTCCTTATCAATACTAGAGAGTGTATATCCAGTCGGCTGGACAGATGTCTGGGTCACCTCGAAAAACCTATTATGCGGCCCGACTGCTGCGTTGCATCCTTGCTTACCCCTCACCAATCTAACTGACAGATGCAGCAATTTCTCTCTATAAGGCATTGCGCTCGAACGACTTATTATGGTTTTTCGAAGGACCCATGGGGGTGATTCAGATCGTTGCAGACAATTTTCTTAACAGTAAACCGGGTGCAGGCTTCGTCCAACAAGGTTCGGGGAGTGAGCTTGCGGGAGGACGTTACCGGGTCCTGGCCAAGAAATTTCAAGGCGTCCTGCAGTGCCGGCATGGGGTTGCGGGGATCGACATACGATCCCTGGGTCGATTTGGATAGTTTGGTCCCATCCCGGTTTCGCACCAGCGGCACATGCAGATAACTTGGAGTGGGTAGGCCGAGCAGGCGCTGCAGCAGAATCTGCCGGGGTGTTGAGTCCAACAGGTCGGCTCCGCGGACCACCTCGGTGATGCCCTGAGCCGCGTCATCAACCACCACGGCAAGTTGGTAGGCCCACAGCCCATCCGCTCGTCGCAGCACAAAATCGCCCACTTCAGCACTGAGGTTCTGGGGGTAACGGCCCTGCAGGCCATCCTCGAACTCGATACGGGCGTTTCTTGGTAAGCGCAAACGCCAGGCAGAGGCTTGATCGTGGCGCCAGGGTCGAATGCAGGTGGCCCCGTGGCGGCCCGCGGATGCGGCCAAATCGCTGCGAGTGCAGATGCAGGGGTAGGCATGACCGGCGTCGATCAGGGTTTGCAAGGCCACGGCATAGGCCTCGACCCGCGTACTCTGCCAGAGTACCGGGCCGTCATGGTCAAAGCCGAAGCCTTGCAGGCTGTCGAGGATGTCCTGGGCGGCCCCGGGTTGTTCTCGCGGCGGGTCGATATCCTCGATACGCAGATACCAGCGTCCTCCCTGGGATCGGGCACTCAGCCAACTGCCGAGTGCGGCGACCAGTGACCCGAAGTGCAGGGGCCCGGTGGGTGAGGGAGCGAAGCGACCAACGACAGGGTGCGACATGGGCTTATCATGCCATCTGGAAAGCTCGAAAGCAGGGGATGGGGGTGGTCAATATTTCTCTGCGCTCACGATCTCGCGATCAATTCACGTAACAGGGTTTTCGAGGCGTCTTTTAATCCCGCCCGGACACCCATAGCCACTACCCATCCAACGGGCTGAGCGCACCGCGCCTGCTCTTATTCAAGGCATGCATGTAGCGCATCGTTGTTTCCACATGCTTGTGGCCCAGCAGTTCTTGCACGGTGCAGATATCGTAGCCCGATTGCAGTAGATGCGTAGCGAAGGAATGGCGCAGCGTGTGGGGCGTGGCGGCTTTGGTGATGCCCGCATTGCGCACCGCCCGCTTCATTGCCCGTTGCACGCCCTTCTCATCCAGATGATGGCGGCGTTGCACGCCTGAGCGCGGATCGGTCGAGCGCTTCACCGCAGGGAATACATACTGCCAACCCCATTCGTGACCGGCGTTGGGATATTTGCGTGCCAGGGTGGGGGGCAAATAAACCTCGCCGGCTCCCTGGGCAAGATCACGCTCGTGCTGTGTTTTGAGCTCTGCCAAGTGCGTGGCCAATGCCTCGGCCAAGCTATTCGGCAACATCGTACCCCGGCCCTTATTGCCCTGGCTTTCGCGCACCACTATCTCACAACCCACGAAGTTTACGTCCTGCACCCGCAGGCGGACACCTTCCATCAAGCGCATACCCGTGCCGTACAGTAAGCGCGCGAGCAAAGCGTTGATACCCGACATGCGCATCAATATCTGACCGACTTCACGCTTGGTCAGCACCACCAGCAAATGTTCGTCATGCTGCGCATTGGTCACCCCGTCCAGCCACGGCAGTTTGACCGCTAACACCTGACGATAGAGAAACAACAGGGCACTTTTAGCCTGATTCTGTGTTGAAGCCGAAACCCGACCCACAACGGCAAGATGGCTCAGAAAGGCCTCCACCTCCGCCGCCCCCATTTCCACAGGATGACGCTCGCTGTGAAACAGCATGAAGCGCCGTACCCAGTCGACATAGGTCGCTTCAGTGCGAGGGCTGTAATGCAGGGTGTGCAAACGCTCACGCAGCTGATCCAGCAGCTTCGTCATGCTCGATAGCTGTGGCTCAGATCTCGATACGTCATCACGATAGGGCATAGGGTGTGTATACTCGTTGACAAACGATGTATTATAGGCGTAGATTGCTACAATATCCAGTATGGGAACCTGAGCAGGTGTGTTTGAACGCACCCTGTTAGGGTGTCTACTTTACGTTATACAAAAAAGAAGAGCAGGCCTACTCTCATCAGTTGAATAGAGTTAGAATAAACAGGTGGCTCATGGATAGATTTATTATTGTGTATCGCAATATAAGAAAAAAATGTTGGGGCGGATTGCTTCCTCATCATCCTTTGCGCAGCATATCAGTATGACTGGTGTTACTGTGTCTCATTCGCATAAGAGTATCCATGGGTCACATTTCTATTTCGAGATTAAACATAAGTGTCACAACTAGAAAGCCTAAGAAATTCTGTTGATCTCAGTGACCTCGCAAACATCCTGGGCTATAAGCCTAAATCCATCTCTTATATTCTGTATGTAATAAAAGAAGAAAATAAATATGCAGAATTTGAAATCCCCAAGAAGAACGGAAAAACTAGAAAAATCAATGCACCCAATGATCGGTTAAAGCACTTGCAAAGGCGGTTGGCTGATTTATTGAATAATTGTTTTGATGAAATCTCATCAGAGGCACAACAGAAATCGTTATCTCACGGGTTTAGAAAAAACCATTCGATTGTTACAAATGCAAACAATCATAAAAATAGACGGTATGTTTTTAATGTTGATCTGAAAAACTTCTTTCCGTCGATAAATTTCGGACGTGTCCGTGGTTTTTTTATAAAGAATAATCATTTTTCTTTAGAGGAAAAGGTTGCAACAATTATCGCGCAAATTGCCTGTTATAATAACGAACTACCACAAGGAAGCCCTTCTTCACCGATAATATCAAACTTAATCGGCCATTTATTAGATATAAGAATGGTCAACCTGGCAAAAAATGGAAAATGCACCTATTCCAGATATGCTGATGACTTAACGTTCTCTACGAATAGAAAAGACTTTCCGTCCTCAATAGCAACTAAGGAAGATGTAAATAATTGGGTTGCTAGTAAAAAACTAATCCGGGAAATAGAGAAAG
>CAJXGK010000223.1 GCA_913053815.1 uncultured Rhodanobacteraceae bacterium | reverse complement strand
CATCCCCCTACTCAAGGCTGTCCTATGCCCCATGTCGTACTACGGGATAGACGACGAGACCTATATCAAAGGCTTGATTGCCTACTACGAGACGAACACCAGCGTCCTGCTCGCAGACTCATTCCGCCAAGGCTATCGCGCGGCAGCCGAGCGTTATCGCTCCTATGGTGAACACCTATCTGACGCAATGGATCATTCCGACTGGGATCGAAGGAAAGAAACTGCAAGGCTGGTCATCCAGTACCTGCGTGCGGTGGTCTCGCGCAAGACCGACCCCGATGAGCGTGATCAGTTCCTTCGCGAGCACATCGAGGCCAGAGACACGGTGCAGCGCGATACCCTGCTGATTTTGGCCTCAAAGGCCATTTTGAACTTATCCGACACAGACGCGATCAGTATGGGGATCAATATATCCCTGCTGCGGCGATATCGCGAAGCCCTCGCGCCCTACCATGACTGAAGAAGAAAGAAGGGGATCAGTTTTCATATCGTAACATTCGTCCTCGGGCGTTCTCGATGCGGAAACTGATTCAGATGCATGTCACCCCCACGATCTGATGACGACCCATATACTGTGGCGGCTTTTGGAAATCTGTTTATGAGCCCCTACATCCCGCGTTTACCGCCCTATCCCTTTGAACTCCTTGTCTCGCTGATTGACGAAATCGAACCGTCGCCCGGCAAGGCACCGATGCCGCGGTTCATCGGCGAACCGCGTCTGTCCTAGCCTTGCCCCCCATGAATCCCGTCCGGCACTCCCTTACCCCAGCTAAGTTTACGCTTTGGTAGCCTTACAGAAAACTTGCGTAAGGAGCATTCGGGCTAATCTGGCTCCTGTAAATAATCTGGCTCCTGTAAATACTAATATGACGGCTCCGGTCGGCCCAACCTGTGCCGAGTCGTGTTTCCGCCAGACCTGGACGGTAGCAAACCTATGGAAACCCCTAAAAACCGTCACCAACGGACTGATTACAAGGCCTCACAGAGTGCGCAACGAGACCTATCCCGGTGATAGGCGAGGCGCGAACGAGCCCCCTACACTACAAGCGGTTCGTGCAGTAGGTTTTAGAGGTTCCCTATGCATATTCTGCTCATCGAAGATGACTATGAGACCGGCGCCTATATCCAACGGGGTCTGCACGAGCAGGGTTATGTCGTGGATCACGCCCGTGACGGACGTGACGGTCTGTTTCAAGCCACGGAAGTCCAGTACGATTTGATGATCATCGACCGCATGCTACCGGGTCTGGATGGCTTAGCCTTGCTGCGTGCCCTACGCAGCACCGGCACGCGCACGCCGGTCCTGATGCTGACTGCATTGGGCGAGGTCGACCAGCGGGTCGAGGGTCTGGAGGCGGGTGCCGATGACTACCTAGCCAAACCCTTCGCCTTCATCGAATTGCTGGCTCGCATCAACGCCCTTAGCCGTCGCCCACCCTTGCAGGAACGGGTCACAATCCTGTGTCTGACCGATCTACAAATGGATCGGCTTAGCCACCGGGTCCAGCGCGCCGGCCAGTTGATCGAATTACAGCCCAGGGAGTACCGGCTATTGGAATACCTACTGCTGCATTCTGGCGAAGTCGTCACCCGAACCATGCTCCTGGAACAGGTCTGGGATTTTCATTTCGACCCGCATACCAGCGTCGTCGAGACCCATATCAGCCGACTGCGCAGCAAGATCGATCGTGACTTCAAACCGCTACTGCTGCATACGATCCGTGGCGCGGGGTACTGTCTGCGTGCCCCGGGTTGAACTGCTCCACACGGCAGCTTTTCGATATGCCACCCTGCACGCCCTGCTATTCCTAGGCATCGCAGCACTTTTGGCGAGTGCAGTCCTCATTGAGGTACGCCACTTTGGTGCCCAACAAATGCATACCACGGTCACGAGCATGTCCCAACGGCTCGTTGCCGACCCTGACGGCCCCCTTAATCTCGCTGAGCTAACCACCGAGATTACCCACCGTATCCGCCACGAACCTTACGGACCCGATTACTTCCAGCTACGTGATCCTCAAAGACATGTTCTGGTCGGCAATCTTCCCAACCGCCAGCTGGCCCCGGGCTGGCACATCCTGGCCCTGCCTGCCGCTAGCGACCACAGCGATGACGACGATGCCAGTGCGGAAGTATTCGTACAAAGACTTACCCACGGCGATTTTCTGACCGTGGGCCGTGGTCGTTCCCAACTGGTGCAGCTCAACGAGGTGCTGCTGTCGGCGTTTCTTACCGCCGGTGGGATCGGTGCGCTCCTGACTCTGCTCAGCGGCCTGTTACTCAGCCGCAATTATCTGCACAGGGTTGAGCAGGTCAGCGAAAATGCCAGCCGTATCATTGCCGGTGATCTGAATGCGCGTATTGCCATCGCCGATGCGGGTGATAACGAGTTTGGCCTGCTGGCCCGGAGTTTGAACACCATGCTGGACCGGATCCAAACCCTGATGGAGGCCACCCGTCAGGTTTCCAGTGATATTGCCCATGATCTGCGTACCCCACTGACGCATCTCCGGCAAAAACTGGAAATCGCCTTGCAAGATCGCAGCAACGCCCATGGCCTGCATAAAACCCTCGCTGAGGCCATCACCGATGTCGATGCCGTTCTCGCTACCTTTACCGCCTTGCTCAGCATCACCCGGGTCGAGGCACGCGACCGACAAACCGGCTTCACCGCGGTAGATCTGTCACAATTACTGACGGAACTCGCCGGGGATTATCAGCCCGTTGCTGAGGAGCGCGGACAAACCCTGCAAACCCGTATCATGCCCAACATTTCGGTCATCGGTGACCGGCATCTACTGACCCAAATGTTCGTCAATCTGATTGAGAATGCTCTGACCCACTGCCCTTCCCGTACCTCTATACAGCTTGGACTGCAGCAGGAAACACGCGGGGTGGTGACCAACATTGCTGATTCCGGTCCCGGTATTCCCGCCGCAGAACGGCAACGGGTGTTACGTCGTTTCTACCGACTCGACCGCAGTCGAGCTACCTCAGGAAGCGGCCTCGGTCTGGCCCTGGTAGCCGCGATAACCGACTTGCACGGTATCCGCATGCGATTGCTCGATCAGCAGCCCGGGTTGCGTGTAGAACTGCTCTTCACTGTCATACAGAAGGATCGCCATGATTCATGAATTTGTCTATTTCGTCACTATCCATGCGGTCTGGGCCGGACCGATTCTGGGGCTGGTGGCACTGATCGAGGCCTTGGCGGTGGTCGGCTCCTTTGTACCCGGGTCGACCATCCTGGTTGCGGTCGGCACGGCCTTTGGCGCTTTGCACCTGTCGGTTCTGCCATTACTGCCGTGGGCGGTCATCGGGGCCATGCTGGGTGACAGTTCTTCCTTCGCCATGGGTCGCATGCACGGCTCACGCATTCTGGCCATGCGCCCCTTTCACTATCGCCCTAACTGGACAGCACGGGGTCGCGACTTGTTACAACAACGCGGTGCCCTAGCCGTCATCGCCGGTCGCCTACTGCCACCATTGCGCGCACTCATGCCCTTACTGACCGGCATGTCCGAGCTTTCCACAACCCGCTTCCTACTAGCCGATTTTATCGCCAGCATACTGTGGGCTTCGCTGCATCTGCTGCCGGCGGCCTATGCCGGCAAACTGGTTCTTGCCCGCTGGCTATAGGTATTTTGCAGTGGGGATCCAAGCTATATAGATGGCCATCTATGCCCTATTTTCCAGCCTGAGTATCCATATCAACGGTATGACACGATGATGAACAGATACGGGCTAGCCGGCCCGGGCCGGAGCTCCCCCGAGTTAGTGGATGTGAGCTCAAGTACCGGCTTGAGTAACCGATAACTCTAGGAACCTGTCGGACTTGAGGGGTCGTAGCGAGGTGGATGAAAAATTGAGGCCGGTTTTTGGATCTTTTGAGGCGAATAGTGGTTCTATTTAACGATAAAGAACGAGAAAATGGACCGATTTTTTCGCCGCCGTAGTCGATGCTTCCCAAGTCCGACAGGCTCCTAGAATGATGGTTGGGAGCAGAGTAACTCAGCGCCACCGTGAAGCACCGCTCAACCCTGCAACAGCAATCGATAGGCAGGGTGCTC
>CAJXGK010000222.1 GCA_913053815.1 uncultured Rhodanobacteraceae bacterium | reverse complement strand
TGCGCGTGGGTTATGGCCACGGCCAGTGCATCGGCGGCGTCCGCCTGGATCGGTCCCTCGATACCGAGCAGCATGCCGACCATATGCTGGATCTGCGTTTTTTGTGCCGCCCCCCCACCCACTACAGCACGTTTGATTTCAGTGGGGGCATACTCAAACACCGCAATCGTGTCACGGCTCACAGCACAAATCGCAGCGCCTCGGGCCTGGCCAAGCTTGAGTGCCGAATCGGCATTACGGGCCATAAAAACCCGCTCAATAGCCGCTTCTTGTGGTTGATATTCCCGGACAAGTTCACTGAGATCATTAAAAATTCGTTTCAAGCGTAGGGCAAAACTCGCCTCACGACTGATATTCAGCGTGGTGTGAAACACATGCTGCGCGCGGCCGTCGCGACCCACATCGACGAAGCCGACTCCCGTACGTAAAGAACCGGGGTCAATACCAACAACGCGCACCTTGGCAGCGGTGGCAAGGGATGAAGTATCCCTCACTACATCTGACTCCGGACCATCATCAGGCACTGTTGTGCGTCCACGTCCAGCAGCCCGACCCGATAATCAGGCGTAAGCGTCCGTACCGAGATCAGCATTGGAATATACGGTCTGGACATCATCAAGGTCCTCCAGCCATTCCAGCAGCTTGACAACTTGCTGCGCGATTTTACCCTCGACAGCTACCTCGGTCTCTGCACGCAGAGTCACTTCCGCATTGTCAGGTTTCAAACCCACCTTCTCCATGCTCGTGCGCACTACGTCAAACTGTTCCGGGGCAGTCAGTACCTCGATCGAACCATCTTCCTCATAGACCTTTACATCATCGGCGGTCGCTTCGATAGCTGCTTCGGTGATGGCATCCTCATCCACCCCCGGCGCATAGCTGAGTACCCCCATTTTTTTGAACAGGTAGCTGACCGAGCCATCTGTACCCAAGTTGCCACCTAGCTTATTGAAGGCATGTCGGACATCGGCGACGGTACGCTGCCGGTTGTCAGTCATGCACTCTACAATCACCGCCACCCCACCGGGGGCGTAGCCCTCATAGCGAATTTCCTCGTACTCAACCCCCTCAAGCTCTCCCGTAGCCTTCTTGATAGCGCGCTCAATATTATCCTTGGGCATCGATACAGCCATCGCGTTATCGACGGCCAAGCGCAAACGCGGATTGGCATCAGGGTCACCACCACCCATGCGTGCCGCGACACCGATCTCACGTACCAGTTTGGTAAAGACCTTGCCGCGCTTGGCATCCTGAGCGCCTTTGCGGTGCTGGATATTCGCCCATTTAGAATGCCCTGACATATCATTTCTATGACTGAACTAAGACAGCATAGGATAGCATGTTGGCATGCTGTGACGCCCAATTTGAGGCCACTGTGGTGGCCGCCAAAAACCCTGACTGCAAGGTGCTAAGTCTTTCTCCAAAACAACTCATGGCGGGTCCTCGGCTGTTGCATCACCGCCGCCCTCAATCTGCACATGCAATTCGCGAAGCTGTTGCGGAGTCGCGGGCGAGGGGGCGCCGGTCAGCAAACACTGGGCACTGGTAGTCTTGGGAAAGGCAATGACATCGCGGATCGATTCCGTACCGACCAACAATGCGGCCATACGGTCAAGCCCGAAGGCAATGCCACCATGCGGTGGTGCGCCATGCTTGAGGGCCTGCAGCAGAAACCCGAATTTGGCCTGGGCCTCATCCTTGCTGATCCCCAGCAATTCGAAGACCGCACTTTGCATGGCCGCGCGGTGAATACGAATCGAGCCTCCACCAATCTCAATTCCATTGAGCACCAAGTCATAACCACGACTGACCGCCTTATCCGGATCAGCCTTGAGTTGCTCAATATCGTCCACCTTGGGCGCCGTAAAGGGATGATGCAGGGCCAGCAAACGCTGGCTATCACGGTCACGTTCGAACATCGGAAAATCAGTCACCCACAGTGGCCGCCAAGCTTCCTTGATCAATCCGAGATCATCTCCCAAGCGTAGTCGCAGGGCTCCCATGAACTCTGATACAAGCTGCCATGGTCCCGCCCCGAAGAACAGCAAATCACCATCCTCGGCCCCACTCACCTCTATGATCGCGGCAAGTTCCGCCGCATTAAGAAACTTGGCAATCGGCGACTGTACCCCGGCGTGGCCCACAGCACGATCCTTAACTTTCATCCAAGCCAGGCCACGAGCCCCATATCGGGCCGCAAAAGTGCCATAGACTTCGATCTGTTTACGGCTTAATTTCGCTCCACCAGGGGCGCGCAGGGCCACGATCCGCCCATCCGCTGCCTTAGCCGCCTCAGCAAATACCTGGAACTCGCAATCAGCAACCTGTTCGGCGATGTCCACCAGTTCCAGATCAAGACGTAAATCGGGCTTATCCGAGCCATAGCGCCGCATGGCCTCAATCCAGGGTAGACACGGAAACGGATCGACCAGTTCGACCCCTGCCACCTCGTGCAATACCTGGCGGATCATAACTTCCACGAACCCTTGCACGTCATGTTCTTCGACAAAAGCAAACTCCATGTCGAGTTGGGTGAACTCGGGCTGGCGGTCAGCACGCAGATCCTCATCGCGAAAGCACCGCGCCACCTGATAATAACGATCGAAACCAGCAATCATCAGCAACTGTTTGAACAACTGGGGTGACTGCGGTAAGGCGTAGAAGGCCCCGGGATGGGTGCGTGACGGCAGCAAATAGTCGCGCGCACCTTCCGGCGTAGCCTTGGTCAGAATGGGCGTTTCAATATCCTGGAAATCAGCGCCATCAAGATACTGACGCAAGGCTCGGATCAAGCGGCCACGGGTCCGCAACATATGCTGCATTTCCGGACGCCGCAGGTCAAGATAGCGGTAGCTGAGCCGTACTTCCTCACTGGGGTTTTCATGTAGTGCAAAGGGCAGGTCTCGAGCCTCATTGAGCACCTCGACTCGTTCGGCCAGTACTTCGACCCGGCCACTACGCAAACGCTCATTGGCGCTTACCCGTGGACGGACCCGACCTACCACGCGCAGACACCACTCGTAGCTGGCCCCGGCTAGTGCCGTATAAGCCTCAGCATTGTCCGGCTCCACGACAACCTGCACCACCCCCTCATGGTCGCGCAGATCCAAAAATACCACGCCCCCGTGATCGCGACGGGCGTCAACCCAACCACAAAGCGAGATGCAATGATCGTTCAGGGTCTCATCAACCCGACCACAAAAATGGCTGCGCATACCGGTCTTCATACTCCACCATGAAATATGTGAATGGCCTATGCTAGCAGCCCGCTAGACCATAAGGTGTGGTAACAGATGGCAATTCCAGCAGTCGGGGACTGACCAAATACTAAGACGCCTGCATTAATGCATCGGGCTGGCGACGCTACAAAAAATCTGGGGCCGGGGTCAGGACCCCGTATCGGAAGCCGACGTGGTTGGGGGTTCAGCTTTGCTCTTCGATTTACTTTCCGCTTTACCTTCTGCTTTGGCTGTAGGTGCCGCCGCCTGTTCTTCCCGGTCACCACCAGCAAGGTTACGCCGGCCTTCCTTCTTGAAGTCCGTCTCATACCAACCCGAACCTACCAAACGAAACGCCGGAGCCGTCACACAACGACGTATCGGTCCTGCCCCACAATGGATACAGACATCAGGATCCGGATCGGCCATCTTCTGCAGCCGTTCAAAACGTTTCTTGCACGTTAGACATTCAAATTCATAAATGGGCATTCGTCGATTCCTGAGATGAAGATTGGCAAGCCCTTACCTACCAAGGGTGTGTTTTGTGGCAAATTTTGTGGATTTCAAGAACCCGCCCCCTTTGCAAGGATCATGTTACCCACTTCTGTCGCCTGGATATTGTCACCCAGTCAGGCAAGCTAACCCAGGCGCACTAGTTATCAGGTGCCCTATGATTCCATAGCACCCAGGATCTAGGCTCTGTTTCTAGCTCGAGAAGCTTTGCAAGACCTCTTTGAGCACCGAGATCACACATGAATCGGCACCTTCACGCCCACGCCACGACGACCCCGAAGATCCGCGCTTATATTCAGCCATCGACAGCCAGTCACCGGGGTCTGGCACGAAAACTGGGGGTCAGTGTTGACACC
>CAJXGK010000221.1 GCA_913053815.1 uncultured Rhodanobacteraceae bacterium | reverse complement strand
CCCGCCACTTACTAAACTTTGGCATCCAGTATCCCTTGTAAACCTGTTTCAGGTGGACTACACGATTTAACGACTAACGAGGCATTCCAGCGGAGGTAGAAAACACAGCGCTGAATTTCGTCGGTTAGCTCTGACCTCAAGGCCAATATTTCAGGTCGAATCTACAAGCACTACAGCTAGCTCGGAGACATTGTGGCAAGACAATCGTACGGGCAGACTTGGTGGGGTAAGCAGTGGCTGCAGGCCCTCACCCAAATCGACTATGACAATCGTCTGCCGCGGGGGCGCACGTATGCCAACAAGGGTGCGGTGAAGAGCCTGGATATCCATGACGGGGTTATTTCTGCCAAGGTGCAGGGATCGCGCTCCAGGCCCTATGCTGTACGTGTCAGTGTGCCGTCGATTTCCAGCAAGAAGGCCAAGAGCTTGCTGGATGCGCTGGCCTCCTCTCCGATCGTTATTGCCAGGATGCTTAACCGCGAATTAGACCCCACGGTGCTCGACCAAGCCCAACAACTCGGCATTGCGGTGTTCCCGAGCCAGTGGCAGGATCTCGATATGCACTGCTCCTGCCCCGATTGGGCGGTGCCGTGCAAGCACCTGGCGGCGGTCATTTATCTTGTCAGTCGGGAAATCGACGGCAATCCCTTCTTGGTGTTTTCTCTGCGTGGGATCGACCTGACCCGCGCGCTCAAAAAACACCATATCGCCATTGCGCAGGAGGCCGAGGCCGTATTGCCCAGTGTGAAGGAACTGCTGGACCTACAGGGGGGTTCGACGCGGCAGGCTTCTGCCGTCTTCATGGAAGGCCCCATCAAGGCTCTGGATGTCCTGGATTTCACGACTCTTCCAGAATTGGCTATCACGCTGGTGAGTGCCCTTCCGGCCAAGCCGGCTTTCTACACGCATGGTGATTTCCGTACTTTTTATGAGCAGATGCTCAAGCGTATCGGGCGCGCCGCTCGTCATGAACTGGAAGGTGATTTCAAGCACAAGCATTTGCAAACCAGGCTATTCCATCCCGCAGACATGCCACAGATCGAAATTGATACACACTATCAACACGTGGTGTCCGGGATGGCCGACTTGGCGGACTGGGATGCCGTGTTGCACGCTTTAGCGCAGACAGCGGTCGCGGATCTTCCGAATTTGCAACCGCGGGTAGCGGTACTCCACCATGTTCGCTTGGCAGCGTTGCATCTGCTGGTACGCGGTGCCGTCATTCCCCATCTGTTCGCGATCAACAAAGCGGATGTTGGCCTGCGGTGGCTGCCGGCTATCCATGATGAGGTTGTTCGCAATCTTATGTCCCATTTAGCCGAAGCGCTTCCGGCCGGGCTGGTGGTCTGTAAATCGGCTCACAAGCAAGGGTCGTTGACGCGGGCGGTACAGGCCGAGGTACTGTGCTCGTTGGTACTCAATTACTATATCCGGCAATACAGCGAGCGAACCCGATCCGATGGTGACAAGATCGCCAGGCTGTTCTTCACGACCGGATGCGCGATCTTCGACGGTCCCGGTGAAGGTTCGATTGCTGTGGGAATTCAGGTTTGGCTGTCGCGCTTTCATCTGGCCCGACACAGCCATTCGCCGGTGCTTTGGTTAGAGGAGAGCGAGCGTTCGGATGAGTTTGCTTTGTCACTTGCTGTCGAGAATCGGGCAACGCCCCTGGAGCGGCCGACCCCACTGTCCAGGGTGATCTCCGATCGGGGCTGGGAGACCAAGCGCTTTGGGGTACTGCAAACGGCCGCCTTGTTGTGCGAATTTATCCCCCCGCTAAACGCTTACCTCAGTGCAGGAGCAGGGCAGCCGATGCCCATTACTGCCGCAGAATTGCCGCCCTTGCTATTTGACACCTTGCCGATCATTCGCTTGCTGGGGATTCGTGTGGTGTTGCCCAAGGCGCTGGATAGACTGCTGCGCCCGCGCCTCTCGTTACAAGTCTCGGCCAAGGCTCGTGACACCGGCAGTTTCCTGAATATCAACGATGTGTTCGCCTTCGACTGGAAGGTTGCCCTGGGTGGACGACTGCTCAGCCGCGCCGAGTTCGAAAAGTTACTCAGGAATGCGACCGGCATCATTCGCTTCAAGGGCGAATACGTCTATCTTGATCCGCAAGAAGTTGAGCACTTGCAGGCGCAACTGCAAAAGTCACCGTTTTTATCAGGTACGGAGCTGCTGCGTATTGCGCTGGCCGAAGAATACCTGGGCTCTCCGGTACGACTGGACACGGCCACCCGGAAGATTATCCGTGACTTGACCGACATCGGCGAAGTCGCCATACCGCAACATCTCAATGCGACCTTGAGGCCTTATCAGCAAAGGGGTTACGCATGGTTGTACCGCAATGCCTGCACCGGCTTGGGGAGTGTCATTGCTGATGACATGGGCCTGGGCAAGACCGTGCAGGTGATTGCCATACTCCTGAAACTCAAAGAAGAAAACAGGCTCGTCGAGGCCAAAGCCATGGTGGTAGTGCCAACCAGTCTGCTTAGCAACTGGCAAAAGGAGATTGCCCGCTTTGCACCGACCCTGACCACGGCAATTTATCATGGTGCTCAGCGGAAATTGGCGCCGCTACATGCAGACGTGCTGCTGACCACCTATGGGGTGGTTCGGACCGATCAGCTGGCTTTGAAGAAGATTCCCTGGCATATCGTGGTTGCCGATGAGGCACAAAACATCAAGAACCCGGCCACAGCGCAGACCAAGGCTATCAAGGCCTTACCTGCGCAAACCTTCATCGCCATGACCGGAACTCCAGTAGAGAACCGTCTTTCGGAATACTGGAGCATCATGGATTTTGCCAACCGTGGTTATCTCGGCAAGCTTGCCCATTTCATCCGGGAGTTTGCCGTTCCGATCCAGAGCCACCACGACCAGCATACCGTGCAGCGCTTTCGCAAGATCACCGCGCCGTTTCTGTTGCGTCGTCTCAAATCAGACAAAAGTATCATCAGCGATCTTCCGGATAAGATAGAGCAGGATCAATACTGCGAGCTGTCTAAGGAACAGGCTGCACTCTACGCATCGGTGGTGCGTGAAGGCTTACGAGTTATCAATGGGGAGTCTGATACATTCAAGTGTAAGGGACTGGTATTACAGATGATTCTGGCTTTGAAGCAGATCTGTAACCATCCGGCTCAGTATCTGAAAAAAGGTAAAGATGAGGCGCGGCTATCGGGTAAGGCCGTGCTCTTTCTCGATCTTCTGGATGCTATCCATGCCAGCCACGAGAAAGTCCTGATATTCACCCAGTTTCGTGAGATGGGTGAGCGCTTGTCACGCTGGCTGGCGGAACGTTATGACCAACAACCGTTGTTTCTCCACGGTGGGCTCACGCGCAAGAAGCGCGACGAGATGGTCGAGAAGTTTCAGAATGATCGCACCCAGTGGGCCTTTCTGCTGTCGCTGAAAGCAGGGGGAACGGGTCTGAATCTTACCGCTGCGACCAACGTCATTCACTATGATCTATGGTGGAATCCGGCCGTCGAGAGCCAGGCCACCGATCGCGCGTACCGCATCGGACAACACCAGAACGTACAGGTACATCGCCTGATTACCCGAGCCACATTTGAGGAGCGCATCAACGACATGATTCGCTCCAAACGCAAGCTTGCCGATTTAACCGTTGGGGTCGGCGAAAATTGGATCGGCAACCTGGGTAAGCAGGAATTACGCGACCTGTTCACCCTTAGATAGGCATAGGAAGAACGGAGTCAGAGTACCTAATGCCAGGTTTATGGCGGGTAGCCTTTCGGGCAGAAATGTTGTGCCGCCGAAGTAAGTATCCCTCGGCAGAGCCGGGAGCCTTATAGGTGAGCGCCGCAAAGGCGCCGTCAATCTTGTGCGCCGCCCATGGCAGCCGGCTATACGCCCAACTTCATTTGATCGTACCTATCCTGATTCCTGATGTACGCCCGAACCATTGCAGCGTCCCATCCTACCGTCGACACAGAGTAACCTCGTGCCCAAAATACTTGCCCGCTAACGTTCCTCTTTCGACCTCCAAAGCGTCGCGCGATGCTGATCGCACTTTTCCCTTTCAAATACCCCCCACACTTGACTCCAAATACTTGGGTAGAATGCT
>CAJXGK010000220.1 GCA_913053815.1 uncultured Rhodanobacteraceae bacterium | reverse complement strand
ACCGAGGCATGATTACGGTGCCGTCAGCATGGATGCCGATGGCCTGCAGCTGGACACGCTGAAGGGAGTGGGCATGGTGGTGAAGGCCCAGAGTACCCGTTTCAGTTTTCACACCGATGGCCAGGATTTTGCTACCAATGTGCCGGTGCCGGGCCTGTATTTCGGCATGAATGGCAAGGCCTATTTCGAGGAAAAAGGCGGTTCGGTGCACATTACTCTCAGTGGCACCAAGGGGCGATTGTCGCAGGGGGTGATTGATCTCAAGAGCGTCGATATCACGGCGACACCGGATACGACACAGCGGCTGCAGTTCAATTTTACCGGTACCCTGCGTATTTCCGAGGCGCTGCCGGCGGTGGATGCGCCGGTCAGTTATCGCCTTGATGAGGTGCAGCCGGAAACCTATCTAGGAAGTGGTCCGGTGACCGGCAGCTTCGAGATCCACAAGCCGTTCCCGGATGCCCATCCGTCCACGGATACCGTAATCCGCCCTCATTACGTTGGCAGTCAGGGGGGGCAAGTGGCCTCCACCGGGCCGGCCTCGCCGTTACTGGATTTCCTGGTCCCACGGGCTACCGCAGCTGCAACGCAGCACATGAGCTATTGCGGCGATATTGATCTGGGCGTATTCAGTGGACCTCCGGTAAAGGGTGGTTTTGCGCTGGGTTATAAGGGTGCTGACGATTTCTGGGCCGCGCATGCCGATGTTGTCATCCATGGTATGCCTCTGGTGCCGCCGTTCATGTCGCTGTACCAAATAGGGGGTGGATTGGGCTACAACATCGCGATCAAATCGTTTGCCGCCGGATCGAGCTGTGCGGTGACTGCGAAAATCGATCATACGCCGGTGTTCGACGCGCACCTGGTAGTGGGCGATCCGACCCAATTTGTGTACGGCTTCGACGGCCATTTTACGGTCAAAGTCAGTGGCCCCGAGGCTGGCGCGCTGATGCAGTACAAGGCCTGGATGCTGAAACATGACTGGTCCGGAAAGGGTGATTTCTGGGGCCACTTCCAGTACATGGGCGGTAGCTTCGACGGCACCCTCAACGGCCATTACGGCTTTCTTGACGACAAGGTTTATATCGAGGCCACTCACGACGCCATTGCCATGCACTTCGGTGGCGGTAGCTGGTACATCCATGCCGGCACCAAGCCGAACCCGATCAAGGGACATGTGCTGATCATCAATGCTGCAGCCTGGTTGGGGGTGGGTTCGGGGGGCATGTATGCCGGTGCCAAGGCGCATCTGAATGTGGGTGCGGGCAATTGTCCTGGTTTATGTGCCCGGCTTATAGCCAATGCCCTGATCGAAGCAGCCATTACCCCGCAACCTCACCTCAGCGCGAATGGCCATCTGGATGTGCGTGCCAAGGGCTGTGCTTCCGGTATTTGTCTCAGGGCGGGGGTTGGCGCCAGTGTGCACATCGCCGCCTTGCCTGCCGAACTGGCTTTTGCGCTCAACCTGGGTAGTTGTCCGATCGGTCATTTGAATATCGGTCTGCGCATCCTGCCCAGTCCGAAACCCAGCATAGGAGGTGGACTGTGTCTCTAAGGCCTAAGCGGTGGCATCTCGCCTTGACAGCGACGTGCTCCTTGATGGTGGCCGCTACGGTTCATTCCGCGCCACGGATAACAGAGCTGGTGTTGTGTGCACCCGATACCGCGGGGGCCATGCGGGTATTGGTATTGATGCCACCGGCACAATGGCCGATGGGTGGTTTTCAGGTACGCCGTGGTAATTCTGTGCTGGGGCGCATCGTGGTCGATACCGAGGCTCGGGCGAAGCTGGAAAAGAGTGAAGCCGAAGCCCTGGATAAATTGCCAGAGCGGGCTCGCGCCAAGCCCTCCAGTGGTGCCAACATGATCATCTATTCGCGGCTGCTTTCGGACTGGGACTTTGCCCGTGCCGCCGGCATGGGCGCGGCGTTGGCGGGTGCCGGCGGTGGCCGAGGGGTACTGCATATCAGACCCTTGAAGGCCTCGGGAAAGCCCTCTGGGCGGACTTTGCGTTGCCATCCAGGTAGTGCCGAGATGCCGCCGGCGCCTGTCAAACTGCGAGCAAAGATGAAGGGAGAAGGTCCGGCCCTGTATTGGCAAGCGTTACGGGGCAAGCGCGCGGTGCCGGTATTGTCGTTTCGGGTCTGGCGCGGTACGGGCCGCGACGCTTTGGCGCTGACTAAGCATGCGCCATTTTTACCACCCATCCGCAAGGCCGATGATGCGGCCTATATTGACCTGCTGGCACCGCTGGAGCAGGTGCTCACCTATCAGGTTGCCCAGGTCGATGTACTCGGTCGGGAAGGTTCTCGAGCCAGCGTCAAAATTTATACGACTGATTTGGCTGCGTTGCGACCGCCGGCAAAAATCGAGGTACGCCTGGAGGATGACAGCGTGGATTTGAGCTGGACTGCCAGCAACAACCCGCACACCAGCGGATACGTCGTCGAGCGGGCTTTTCTGGCCACCGGGCCATTCGAGTTGCTGACCCCGAAGGGATTGCCTGCCGACCAGCCAAGGTATCGCGATCGTGCCCTGGCGGGGGGGACGGTGTATTACTATCGAGTACGGTCGATGGGCCCCCATGGTGACCTTGGCCCACCCTCGGATCCGGTTGCTGTACAACCGCGTTCAACCATGGCGCCACCCGCTCCACAACAGTTGCGTGCCGAAGTGGGTAACACTCGGGTGCGACTACGCTGGGCGCCGCTGCCCTCTGAGGTGGCGGGTTACATCATCGAGCGGCGCGCTAACGGCAGCCCGGCCTGGAGTCGCATCAACCAGGAGCTGTGGCCGGCCACGCGTTACGACGACCCCTTGGGTCCGCAGACCGGTGGCACGCTCAACTATCGGGTCACCGCGGTCAGTCAGGACAATCGTAAGAGCCCGCCTTCGACAGTGGTACAAGTCAGGCTGCGTGATACCACCCCACCGTTGCCACCGCGCATCGTTCAGGCGTCAGGAGCCGATGGTCGGGTACGCCTGCAAGTGCAAGCGGCCCGCCCGGTGGCCGATACGCTACACATTTATGTTCTTCGCGGTGGTAGTGCCGAGGCTCCGGGTCTGGTTATCGGCAAACCACTGAATGGTACGGACACGCAGTATGAAGACCGCTGGGTCAAGTCCGGACAGACGTATTGGTATCACCTGGTCGCTTACGATGCAGCCGGCAACCGCAGTGCGGCCAGTGATGCCATAGCAGTGCGTGTCAGTGCCCCGCCCATGCCGAAACCGGACGCACCCCAGGTGCATTTCGAGGCCCAACCGTTGCCACGGGTGATTGTGCAGTATGCGGCACCGCCCAAGGGCCTGACCGTGTTGGTGCAACGCTCCGAAGATGGTGCACACTGGCAGAACGTGGCCGGGCCGACCACAGAAGCTCAGGCGCAGGATCTGGTCCCGAGCAAGGGCAGTGCCTATTACCGCATCCGCTATCGCGCGGCCGACGGCAGCATCGGGCCGGCATCCGTCAGTGTGGAGGTACGCCGTGACTGACTCATCCAGCTGGCGGCCTCCGAGGATTGCCCACCCGATACACCACACAACCAAGGTGTTCAGGGTTGGTCGCCGTAGGTGCTGGCTGCTCTTTTCGGCCATGGCCCTGAGTCTACTGATTGTCGCCTGCTCGAAGGCCCCGACTGGGCCTGCACTCCAGTCCAAGATCGATCCTTGCGGTGGTCTGACGGTCACTGAAGCGGCGGCTATTCTGAAGATCCCGGTAAAGGATCTGCGAGAACCCCAGAGCAACAGGATTTTCAGTTGCTCGTATGGGTCCAGGTCGCGGCGTCTGCTGACGTTGAACTTCAGCATCTACGTCGAGGATTCCCCCGCCAGGGCGCAGCGCGCCCTCGATGCGCTGAGGCAGAGCCTGGCCGTGCTCTCGCCGATCATCGTCGTGGACCAACTCGGTGATGAGGCCTATCGCGCCCCCGACCCCAGGGTGGGTCAATTGCTGATGCGCAAGGGCAGGGTTTGGGTTGACGTGGTGACGCCCAGCGATGGGGTTTCACAACAGCGCATTGCGCAAATCGTGTCGGCGCATCTGCCATGAATTGGGAGGAGTAGACCATGAGGCTGGAATTTCAAAAGGGGATACGGAGAAGCATACCGCTCGTGGCGCTTGCCACCGTATGCGGCGTGTGGCTCGC
>CAJXGK010000219.1 GCA_913053815.1 uncultured Rhodanobacteraceae bacterium | reverse complement strand
TACGCTGAAGTGAGCGTTGTTTTTGCACCTTGTCCAGGCGCTTTTTAAGATGCCGAATTCTTCCCGTAATTAAGCGCCGATCGGTTTCCAGCTGTGTTTCACCCGGCCCACGCAGACCGATGCCCCCACCACGCTGACGCTCCAGATGCGTCCAGCCACCCACCAGGCGAGTGGCAAGATGCCGTAACTGGGCCAGTTCGACCTCCAGTTTGCCTTCGTGAGAATGGGCCCGCTGAGCAAAGATATCCAGAATCAAGCGGGTCCGATCGACCACTCGCACCCCCAGACGCTGCTCAAGATTGCGCTCCTGGACGGGGCTTAGAATATGATCGATCAGTACCAGATCGGCCTCCAGCATCTTCAGCCGTTCGGCAACTTCGTCGACCTTGCCAGTGCCGATGAAGTACCGCGGATTAGGTCTATCGGTACGCGCGGCAAGCTGATCGAGTACCTCGGCACCCGCTGAGCGGGCCAGCTCGGCGAATTCTTCAGCACGCCGTTCCGAGTCCACGCCTCGAGGCGCCAACGGCAAGACCAGCAGCGCCCGTTCGCCTCGCTTGTGTCGATCAAACAAAAACTTCAATCTTCCTCACTTGTCGGTAATTCGGCTTTTTCGGTCCCATCATCACCGCTACTGAACGAAACCGGGCGGGTGGGGACTACGGTGGAAATGGCATGCTTGTAGACCATCTGGCTAACCTGATTGCGAAGCAACACCACAAATTGATCGAACGATTCAATCGTACCTTGCAACTTGATCCCGTTCACTAGAAAAATGAATACGGGGACCCGCTCTCGTCGAAGCGTATTAAGGAAAGGATCCTGCAAGGACTGGCCCTTGGACATTGTTTTCTCCCTATTTATATTGATCTCGGCACAATACCGCACCCACACAGAACTGGCCGACGCTGGTATCTTAGCCCGGATATTTCATGAATTCACCCCGTTCCGGTGGGTCCTTGGCTTCGCTGAAGCCTCAAAGTGAGCGGGTTGCAGCATCGATTGTACGGCATGAACCGCCTGTTCCAATAAATCGTCGGCAAATGGATCTAGCCGCCGGGCATTGCTTTCACCGCGCAACCAGGTCATCTGTCGCTTGGCCAATTGCCGGGTAGCAGCCAGCGCAGCCTGCCGAAAAGCGGCCTCACCGACCTGTTCCGACAGATAGGACCAAGCCTGACGGTAGCCCACCGCCCGCAGCGCCGGCAGGCTTGCATCCAGGTCCTTACGAGCCCGCAAACCACGAACCTCATCGAGAAAACCCTGCTCCAGCATGACAGCAAAGCGCTCGGCGATCCGGGCATGCAACTGCACCCGGTCTGTAGGCAGCAATACCAGCTTCAATAGTCGGTAGGGCAGCGCCGCCGAGCCACCCTGCTGTTGCGCGCTCAGGGGCTTGCCGGTGAGAGTAATCACTTCGAGAGCACGCTGGATACGCTGAGTATCACTGGCATGGATACGTTGCGCTGCCAGCGGGTCCCATTGTGCCAAGCGGGCATGCAGAGCCGTCCAGCCATCTCGAAGCGCCTCCGCGGTAAGACGTTTACGTAGCTTCGGGTCGGCGGCGGGCAACGGCGACAGCCCTCGTTCGAGGGCACGAAAATACAGCCCGGTTCCACCCACCAGTAGCGGTACCCGTCCTTGGTCGGTTATTTCCTGCATAGCCGTCAAGGCATCGCTACGGAATTTAGCGGCCGAATAGGGCTGCGACGGATCGCATAAATCCAGCAAAGCATGTGGATACCGCTCCAGGATCGTGGCGTTGGGCTTAGCAGTACCGATATCAAGGCCTCGGTACACCAAGGTGGAGTCCACACTGATCAAGCCCAACGGAAAGCGTTCGTACAAAGCACAGGCCAGGGCGGTCTTTCCTGATGCTGTGGGGCCCATCAGGAAAATTGCCGGCGGGATAGGTGCTGATTCAGTACCGGGCATCTCTACGCGATGGGTGAGGGAAAGTTCTGGATCCATGTGTCCAGCCTGCCCGCTTGGGAGTCCCACCACAAGCTCGGCAGAAGGGTTAGCAATCCAGTAAGTGTTATATTATACGGATTGGTACCGGAGACCTGTGTGGATATCAGTAACTGGCATGTCCTTGCCGAAAGTCCTGTGGCGATCCTGCTAACCGCCCTGGTGCTGGGCCTGGTGCATGGCATCACCCCGGACGAACACACCTGGCCCATCACCTTCAGCTATGCCATCAGCGGTTATTCCACCCGGGCCGGCCTGCGGGCCGGTCTGTTGTTTTCCCTGGCATTCACCGTGCAGCGTGCCATCGGCAGCGAACTGGCCTGGTTGGGATTGTCACCTTGGCTGGGTGTCGCTCGTTTCAACCAAATTTTATTCCTAGTGATCGGTACCCTGATGGCCCTCGGTGGCTGGATGATGCTTCGCCGAGGAGGCTCTCCACACTTCGACTGGCTTAGCAGGAAAGCCCATACGAAAACGTCACCCGGTAACCCGCTAAACCGCTCGCCGATGCTGGGCTGGATGCCGGCCGTGCACGGCTTCATCGCCGGATGGGGCTTTGGCGCCTTCGCCTTGATTCTCTATGCCACCCTGGCTCCGAACATGCCCTCGGCATGGTGGGGCTGGGCCCCAGGAGCCATGTTCGGACTCGGCACCACTATGGTACAAGCCTTGGCTGGGGCTGGATTCGGCTGGCTCATGGCGCACCGTAAACTCACCCCAGAAATCCTCCGCAAAGTAGCCCTAACCACGGCTTCGAGAACCCTGCTCTGGGGCGGTCTGGCTTACCTACTGCTAGGCCTGCTGGGTCTGTTCGCCCCACGTATCGAGTCACTGAGCCTGGGTACCGGGGTGGGCGTTCCCGGACTGGCACATATTGGCATCCCGGTATTATTTGCGGCCTTCACCGTGTTGATTATTGGAGTAGGTACCCTGTTTAGCCAGCTGCACCGGTATTCGGCCCACCCATCCAACCCCAACCGTTCTCCCAGGTGAATGGAACGGCCACCCAATATCCGCTGCGCCATAGCCGGTCGCACCCATATTGAGGCCTATAATGCGCGACTTGTCCACTCGGGAGTTCCCATGTCGCAAACCATGCGTGCGCTGGTCAAGCGTGAAGCCAGCCGGGGCATCTGGATGGAAGAGGTACCGATTCCCCCGATCGGCCCCAATGAGGTATTGGTCAAAGTTGAGAAAACCGCCATCTGCGGTACCGACCTGCATATTTACACATGGAATGACTGGGCCCAACGGGTGATCCAGCCCGGCCTGGTGATTGGCCATGAGTTTGTCGGCCGGATCGTGGCCATCGGCCCTGGTGTGCAAGGCTACCAGACCGGCCAGCGGGTCAGCGCCGAAGGACATATTGTCTGCGGGGTGTGCCGTAATTGCCGGGCCGGACGACCGCATCTATGTCCGCACACGGTGGGCATAGGCGTCAACCGTAACGGCGCCTTTGCCGAATACATCAATATGCCGGCCTCCAACCTGTGGCCGGTTCCGGATCCGATACCTTCCGAACTGGCGGCCTTCTTTGATCCTTTCGGCAATGCTGCCCACTGCACTCTGGAGTTTGACCTGATTGGTGAAGACGTGCTGATTACCGGGGCCGGACCGATCGGCATCATCGCCGCAGGTATCGCCAAACACGTCGGGGCACGCAATGTCGTCATCACCGATGTCAACGACTACCGTCTCAAACTCGCCGCTGAAATGGGGGCTACCCGCGTCATCAACGTATCCAAACAATCGCTAAAAAACGTTGTCCACGAATTGCACATGGAAGGTTTCGACATCGGCATGGAAATGAGTGGCCAGCCTCAAGCCTTCAACGACATGCTGGATGTGATGTACCACGGCGGTAAGATCGCCCTGCTCGGCCTGCTGCCTGACGGCGCCGGAATCGACTGGAATCAGGTCATTTTCAAAGGGCTGGTGCTGCACGGCATTTACGGCCGACGCATGTACGAAACCTGGTACAAGATGACGCAGATGTTGCTGAGTGGCTTCCCCTTACAGAAAGCACTAACCCATCAGGTGGCGATCGACGATTTCCAGCGTGGCTTCGAACTGATGGAATCGGGTCAGTGTGGCAAGGTAGTTTGTTCCTGGACCTAGTGTAGTGCTTCACGCTGTTTGAACCGTTTTGTGCAGAGACTGTTTTGCATAGATAATTTTCCATAAGAGA
>CAJXGK010000218.1 GCA_913053815.1 uncultured Rhodanobacteraceae bacterium | reverse complement strand
GAGGACGGCTTGAACAACCTCAGCATGAAATGGCTCACTGTTTATAAAGCACGACGCTAGCACGCCGTAGCCTGGATGCCACAAAGTGGCATCCAGGGCCCCATCATTGCGCTGTTTATCCACCCCGGATTACGCTGACGCTTCATCTGGGCTACGCTTGCTGGATTCCAGCCCGCGGGAACAGGCCGCAGGGAAGCTAGCGGCATGCTTGTCCCCCGCCGTGGTGCGGGCCAGAACCCATCCCATAGGGCAATCGGCAGGGAGACCGGTCGGTTCGTGGCCAGACAAGAGCCTGTCCAGCTTGGGTGATGGTCACAAGGCGAGAGGGGAATCGAGTTGAGTTTTTGAGGTAAATAGTGCTTCTATACAACGAAAAAGGTCAGGAAAGTGGACCGATTTTCAATTGCTGCCATAGATTCTTCCCAGGCTGGACAGGCTCCCGGGATAAGCTGTCGACGCATGCCCGCCAACCCGAACGCACCTGCAGAACGCGGACCCCGGCCACCTCTCTCTGGGCTATCTTCTCTCAGGCGAGCGAGAGAAGGTACCCGCTCACCGCAGGTGAATGGAAGCTGGTTGTCATCAGCACGGCTCCACAGGAATGTCTTGGGCCCCAGACTCGCAGGACAGGATGCATCCAAACATGGACGGGGGCAAAAGTGCCTGGCTATTTCGTGCCGTCTCTATAGCCTCTCGGGATAACCAACAGCATGCATAATTATCCCAGCTATGACGTCATTGTTGTGGGCGGTGGTCACGCCGGTACCGAAGCCGCTTTGGCGGCAGCACGCTGTGGCGCCCGCACCCTGTTACTTACCCATAATCTAGACACTTTGGGGCAGATGAGCTGCAATCCGGCGATTGGTGGCCTGGGTAAAAGTCAACTGGTTCGCGAGATCGATGCACTGGGTGGCGCGATGGCGCATGCTGCCGATCGTGCCGGGATCCACTGGCGTACCCTCAACGCCTCCAAGGGGCCTGCCGTACGTGCTACACGCTGCCAAACCGACCGTTCACTGTACAAAATAGCGGTGCGTAGCCTACTCAAAAAACAACCTAACCTATGGTTGTTCCAACAGGCGGTGGACGACCTGATTCTGGCTAAGGGTGAGCAGATTGAGGGAGTCATCACCCAGATGGGACTGAAATTTCACGCTCCCTGCGTGGTTCTGGCAACGGGTACTTTTCTCGCCGGCAAGATCCATATTGGTTTTTCCCACCACGGCGGGGGTCGGGCAGGTGAAGCCCCGGCGACACGCCTTGCGCAACGTCTTCGCGAACTGTCTATCGTCGCCGGCCGGCTTAAAACTGGAACGCCGCCACGGCTCGATCGCCGCAGTATTCGCTTCGATGGTCTCAAGGTGCAGGCGGGTGATACCCCGCTGCCGGTCTTTTCCTATCTGGGCAGCAGCAGTGAACACCCCCCGCAGACGGTCTGCCATATCACCCATACCTCGACCATCACCCACGATATCATCCGCAATGCGCTGGACCGCTCGCCCTTGTACACCGGCCGCATCCAAGGGGCCGGACCCAGGTACTGTCCTTCCATTGAAGACAAAGTGGTGCGCTTCGCAGATCGCTCCAGTCACCAAATTTTTATCGAACCGGAAGGTCTCGACAGCTCCGAGGTGTATCCCAATGGCTTGTCCACCTCGCTGCCTTTCGATATACAAGTTGCCTTGGTACGCTCGATACGTGGCTTTGAAGAGGCGCATATTACCCGGCCTGGCTATGCTATCGAGTACGATTATTTTGATCCCCGCGGCTTACGACCCTCACTGGAGACCCGTGCTATTACCGGGCTATTTTTCGCCGGTCAGATCAATGGCACCACGGGCTATGAAGAGGCGGCTGCGCAAGGACTGGTTGCGGGGCTCAATGCCGCCCGGCAGAGTCGTGGTGAAACATGCTGGACCCCGGGGCGCGATGAAGCTTACATAGGTGTGCTGATCGATGACCTCACTAGTAACGGCACCAGTGAGCCTTACCGCATGTTCACCTCGCGGGCCGAATTCCGATTGCACCTACGTGAGGATAATGCCGATCTGCGTCTCACAGAAACCGCTTATCGCCTTGGTCTGGTCGATGCTCAACGGTACCGCGCCATGTGCCACAAACGTGAAGCGGTGGAGCGCGAGCGGCAGAGGCTGGCCAGCCTCTGGGTCAGCCCAGGCAATGCCCTGGGTGCCGCTCTGCAGCAAACTACAGGCATCCAGGTCCGTCGCGAAGTCACCCTCCTGGACCTGTTACGGCGCCCGGATCTGGATTACGCCCGTCTGCAGACCGTTCCCGGTTTCGGTTCCGGGCTCAATGACCCCACATTTGCTACGCAGATTGAAGTCCAGGCCCGCTACAGTGGCTACCTCGATCGTCAGCTTAATGAAATAAAACGGCAACGACGGCATGCCGAAACACCGATTCCGGAAGGCTTTGACTATGACCGCGTGGCCGGCCTGTCCACCGAGGTACTGAGTAAACTCAAGGCTACCTGTCCGGCCAGTATCGGCCAGGCCCGGCGTATCAACGGAATGACACCTGCCGCCATCAGTTTGCTGCTGGTTCACCTCAAACGTCATGCTGCCTGAACGCCGACTATCATAGGAGCGCCTCATGCAGCACTGCAACGTGCGCACAAGTACGGTTTGCATTACCTTTGCATAGTTGGCAGCTTGCGGTAGCCATACCGGAGGCCGCCGGTTGTTCACAACCAACTCAACAGGAGTCTACCCATGCTACGCACCCGCACCCTTGCCGCCGCTGTGGCCGCATCGCTGGTCTTGGCCGTCGGCACTGCCCAGGCCGTGTCCTTTCCAGCCGTTTACGTGTTTGGCGACAGCCTCAGCGACGCCGGACAATTTGGCGCCCGTTTCACCACCAATCCGGGAACGGTAACGGTGCAGAACATCGCTACCTTTTTTGGCCAAAATCTAACCCCATCGACCACCGGGGGTACTGACTTTGCCTTTGGCGGAGCGGGGATTCTCAACAACTCTCCAGGTACTCCAGCCGGCGTGCCGATGATGCCGGCCCAGCTGCAGATGTATCTCGCTGCCAGCAATGGCCAAGCCAACCCTAACGCGCTGTACATGATCTGGGGTGGGGCTAACGACATCTTCTTCAATGCCTACATGACGAGCATTGGATATATCACGCCGCAACAAGCACAGATGAACACCATACTTGCCGCTCAGGCTGAAGGGGGCATGCTGGGTACGCTGAAGGCGGCCGGGGCCAAATACATCATGGTCTTCAACCTGCCCAATATCGGCCTTACCCCGGCGGCGGCGGCGCAAGGACCCGCCGCACAGGCGGCCTTGACCGGCCTGTCGATCACCTTCAACAGCACCCTCAGTGCCGCCATCCAGCAGGTCAACCCAGGGATCAACATCATTCCGATCAATGCCTATGCTCTGCTCAACGAGGTTCTGGCCGATCCCAGCAGCTTTGGCTTTACTAATGTGACCACCCCGGCCTGTACTACGCCCAGCTCACTGACTTGTACCCCTTCCACCCTGGTCAGTCCCAATGCACCGCAAACCTATTTCTTTGCCGACGGTGTGCACCCGACTACGGCGGGCCACGCTATGCTGGCGCAGTACGCAGAATCCATTGTTCTGGCTCCCGGCCAGCAATCGTTGCTCGCCGAAACGCCTCTGGCCGCTTATGGGGCCCATCAACGTTCGATACGTAATCAGACCCTGCTCGATACACTCGGTGCCGTACAACCCGGAGTGCACGTATTCGCCGATTACAGTTATGCGCATCAGCGTTTCAATGCGACCATCAACACGCCGCGCACGATCAACAACAACAATGTGCTGACCATGGGCATCAACGCGGTCGCCAACCAAAACCTGTCTCTGGGCATGGCGCTGGGCGTGGCCAAGATGAACGCGGGCGAGAGCGGTATGGGCAGCTTCAGGACTCAGGATCTTATGTTCAGTGGTTTTGCCAACTACAACATGGGTGCCGCCTACCTCGGTGGCAGTGCCACGGTCGGCCAGCTCACCTTCAGCAACATCAACAGGAACATCTTCGGGCTTTTCTTGCTTGCCGTAGGACGCGAACGACTTTGTCTCACCATCAAGATCAGGCTCGTCAGCAAACTTCGCTGGCAGTGCTGGCAGCGTCCGGCCTTCAACGGCTGCCGTGATCGCTGCGTGGTAGCCGGGTAGAGCCTGC
>CAJXGK010000217.1 GCA_913053815.1 uncultured Rhodanobacteraceae bacterium | reverse complement strand
TGTCCAGCAGAGACTTGAGTTCGGACAAGGTGGCCGGTCCGCGCAGCATCTGCGGCACCGCAGCAAGGCCCAGTGTATCGGCCAGTACGTTGCGCCGCGTGCTACTCCAGAAACGTTGCCGGGTGCGATCATAGACGTCAAACAGTACAAACCAATCGGGCAAGGCTTCATAGTCGAGCGAGTGTCGTGCGGCACACCATTCACCAAACAGAATCAGCGTGCCATCCAGATTGTCGGTCAGCGAATATCGATGTTGCGCCAGCCAGGCGCTGAGGCGGGAGAACTGGCCCGCATACGGCTCGATCAGGTATTGGCCGCGGTTCTGCGCGCGCAACTGGCCATCCGGCCCGAGAGAAAATCCCAGATTGGCGCCGTCGAGCTTTTCCTCAACCACGACGGTGTCGGCCAATAGCGCGTCGGCCACCCCAGGCGACAGCAGCTTGTCATCCCGAGGCGCGCCAGTGCCCAGCCAGGCGATATGTGGCATATGGGGGAAGCGGAAAAAACAGTCGGCTATCATGGTGGGGCTGGCAAAGCCGGTAACGCCTTATCAGGAAACTTGGCCCGATAGAAGCGGCAGATATCCGTACCGCACAAGAACTCCACAGTGATTCCTGCATTGTGAAGCGCCCGCCACCAATCCAGCCATTTGCAGTCGGCCGCCTGCCAGACTGGAGGTTTGCTCGGATGCGCATTAGCCACAGCCGGGAATTTTCGATCGTGCGAGTCGAACGTGGCCTGGAGCGCGGGACCAGGAAACTCAGCGAATGCATCCTGGGAAGTCTCGGTGATGTGTATCTGATGAACGTGCTGCGGATTGGACCGGTTCTGCAGCAGCCACTTGAGAAACACGTCACCCACTCCTTTCGGTGGCGTGGGGCGTATCTTGTTTTTATATTCACGTAGGATATGCCAGGCATCGTCGATGACAACCACCCCGTTTTTCTGGATACGCTCCAGCCGGTCGACGCATTCCAGCACGCATTCCGGAGAAACATTCGGGTGCCTGTCGTTCGCCACCAACAGTACATTTGTATCAATCACCGCCATCATCATTCGTGAGATTCCTTCTGTTGATCGATCCTGCGCTGCATGGCGGCCCGGGTACGAGCGGCTATATCGGCCATCTCGTCACCGAAGAAATTCTCCGGCCAGTTGGCAATGTCGCCGAACATATCCAGGACGAGCGGTTCCAGCTCGGCGCCGTCCTTCTTACGCTTTACAAAGTAGATGGCCACCTCATCCGGGCTTACCTGCCCTTCGGCGACACGACGTTGCAGCCGGGTAAGAAAGTGTTCGGAATGGCTTTCGATGATGATCTGAACATTTCTCGGGGCGCCATTTTCATAGGACTGCATAGCACTGATGAAAGTGTCCGCGAGATTGGCTTGCACGCTCGGGTGAAGGTGGATCTCGGGCTGCTCCATCCAGACCACGGCGTTGGGGGGCGCGTAAAAGGCCTGAACCAGAGCCGGCAGTACCTGTGAAACCCCAAAGCCCACATCGGTGAGTTTTACTTCTGGCATGTCCGTGTGCGTGCGGATCAAAACCTCATATTCCTTGCGTCCCTTGGCCACCGGTTTAACCGAAAAGTTCTCGATAACGCCCAGGTCTTTCAGCCAGGCCGCGATGAAAGTGTCGTAGCGTTGAAGTTTTCGCTGTTTCCCACGATTCAATTTTCGGTTCGCTTCGGTCGCCGCCAGCAAGGCCGGAATGGTGTACTCACCCCGGGCGCCCACATCAGGCGGGGTATCACCGGACCACTGATAGACTCGCCGGGGATGGCTGCGCAATGGACCCAGATAAAAGATGTTCTGCAATAGCCGCTCGGTCTCCAGGGCAAATTCCGCCAGGAAATCCGCATTCTGATAGCGCGACAGGGTGCGATCCGCGAAGCGATAAAACTTCTCCGGAGGTTCCAACGGCCACTTACGGCCCTGGGCATGTACCAGTTTGAATTGTCTGGACGTCAGACTGGCCTTCTTGCCCTGACTGGCGCGAGCATGCCTGATGGTGAGGATCTCCTCTTCGTCCCGGAGCAACCGGTAGACAAACTCCCGGGTTTGCGGCTGTGATGCCTTGTCGGCGATCAGACTGGCGGCCAGTTCCAATTCGTCGCCCCGAAACGTTTCATTGCGATTGAGTGTGTTCTTCACTGTCAGCACTTGGGGTGGACGCCAGCGCATGGTGAAATGCAATGTTTGTTGCAGATCATGACCGTACAGGCAATCGGAGAAAGTGCCAAGATCGATCAGGGTGTTCTCATCACCCAGATGCAAGGCACGTTTTCGGTCTGCCAGCAACGCGGTTTGCTTGAGCGCCAGCAGTAGATGGCCTAGGCTGGACTTTCCGGAACTGTTGGTGCCGAAAATCACGGTCAGGGGTGCCAGACGTATCGGACCCGTATCGCGCCAGGCCTTGAAGTTTCTGATTTGTAGATGAGTCAACATGGTGCAGTCTCCTGTCTGATTGCCGGGTCGGATGGCGACAGCTTATCCCACGCTTCCAGGACCATGCGCCGGGTGCGGTATTCGCCGAAGTCGCGCAGTTCGCCGCGGCTGAAGCCGTAGGTACGGGTGTACCAAGCGCCGAATTCGGAGGTGCGACGCAGGACGATCCCCAGCGCTTCCAGGTCAGCGGCGATAAAACGGTCACCCGGCATAGCAGCCGTCGGCAAGGTTTTTGCCAACTCGATAGACAGAAGGCGGAAACCCGCTGACGGGAACATCAACGCAAACCTGCTCTCTTCGGGGACGACGCGTACCTGCGCCCGATGCAGGGCCGATGCCAGATGCACGCCCTCCTCATCACCGAGAAGCACGTATTCAAAGCCGTGGTCGTTACCGGCCTTTTCGATCAGGGCGCGCTGCAGCGGGTTCATACAAAGAACTCCTTTTTATCCGCGGGCAGCATTCGTTTCAACCACTCGTCGCGAAGCTTACGAAAAGAACGGCTGCCGTTGCATGCCTGTTGCAAATCCATCCGTGCAGAAAAGGCCGGTTGGTCCGTGATTTCTCCGTAGGATTTGCTTACCATCCGCTGACGCATCCAGCCTTTCGCATCGCGCGGTCTTTCTGCATTGATGATATCATCAGGAGCAAAGTTGAATCCGCGACTACCTTGCAATGATTCGGCGGCAGCAATAAACCAGGCTTCATATTCGCGGTTCGCCAACACGACCGAGACTTGGCGATGAGCTATATATTCCTGTGCGTGTCGCCAAATCTGCTTACCCCGGTCTGCCGGGCAGTCGTCATCGGCATCCAACAGGACCAGCACCCAGCCGTCGTCCCCGCATTTTTGTGCCGCCAGCAAAAGATGCCGCTTGAACTCATCCTCGCGATTCAAAAAACGCTCTCGATGCACTCGAATCGGAGTCGGTACATCCACCTGAACATGAGGCGTACACCACTCACACAGTCGTCGAAGCAGTACAGGCAACGCCGCAACCTCGCCATGTCCTTCGACGATTGTAGCTACCCTACTCATCGCCCTCTCCAAACAAATCCGGCTGGCTGTGGGCCTGGTCCGCAAGCACATCTGGATCGGGGGCCAACTGATTCAAACGGAGCAACTCGCCAGCTGAGAACAGACGCTCACGCATCATCTTGCGTGAACCCGTATCTAGTCGGGCAATCTTGGTCTCGCCCTGTTCCGAGACCACCGCCAATAGAGAGTCCGCACTCAGTTCTTGATCATCCAGAAGATCGGGGCTGTGGCTGGTGATGACGATCTGCGTGTGTCCTGAAGCCTTGATTAGTGCTTCTCGCAGGGCCGCACTCGCCGCCGGGTGTAACGCCGTCTCAGGTTCCTCTATGGCCACTAATGTTGGCGCATAGTAACGATTACCCTGAAACAATGCGGTGATCACACCCAAGGCCCGTAGCGTGCCATCTGACATGCTCTGCGCCAGAAATCGCCAAGGGTGATTCGCGCCTGCCATGTCCTGGCGGAACTCCAGCGTCTCCATCGGGCCGATTGACTTACGCTCGACACCCTGCACCATAGGTGCGACGGTCTGCAAATACTCTTGAATAATTTGAATCTGATCCGGTGCGACGCGTTCAAGATGGCCGATCACACTGGCGATATTTTCACCGACCGGTTTGAGCAGGCGGCCTTCCTGCGGTTTTTGCAGCTCACGCATCAGTTTGGGATTGAGGTTATAGAACCCCATGGACGTGAGCGCATCGA
>CAJXGK010000216.1 GCA_913053815.1 uncultured Rhodanobacteraceae bacterium | reverse complement strand
ATGTTCGCACTCACAGTGGCGGTCACGGCGAGTACCTTCAAGAAATATCTTTGAGATCCTTGATCCTGCCATTGAACGGCAGGATTTATTTCATAAATAGTTATAGATATAGAGAGTGGCCGGCAGCTGCCGGCCAATACCGGTTGTGTGCCGGTTGCCAACGAACGGCTGGTTGGTCTCGAAGAGCAGACATCCAGTGCACCGCGCAACAAGCACCGCGCAACATCCTGTCCATACTTACTGATTCGGGATATACTAACTCGTCACAAGAAAAAGTGGGTGACCCGACTGGTTAGCGCCGCCTCCGCTCTCTACTCAATCCTGTCGTGGGTTTTCACGGTCATGGGAATTTGGAACTACCAAGAACAGACTCAGTCGATACCGCTTCTTGAAAGCATCTTCGCTACAAGAGCGTGCCCCTGTTGCCGTGGAAGTCCACGCTTGGAGCCTGCCGATGTCAGCCGAACATCCGACGGGCGGCAGTACTCCGAGTACATTGAGGTTTTAGTTTGCTCTGTCTGTGGGTGGTGGTTTGCATTTCAGGACTCATGGGACAGTTCATGCGGCTCGGTCCCAGACAGGGCGCTCCGATCCGTCACAGCCAGTGGGGCAGCTCTATCATCGTTCTCAGATGTTCCAGACCCTGCCCAGATCCTTGCACTGGAGCGCGAAATACGGAAGCACATCCATGGTCATGGAAACTCTGATTCATGGGCAGTCTTGGAAGATACGACCACTGCAATATTCAAGTCGTTCGGCTTTGAAGCCCGCGCTACTGCACAGTCAAAAGATGGTGGTATTGACGTTGTTGTAGATCATCCGAATCTTGGCGCGGTTTATGCTCAAGTGAAACACACCAAAAATAAAGTTGGTGTCCGGGTGTTGCGCGAGCTGATCGGGACAATGTGCATCAACGGAAACACGAACTCACTTCTCGTAACGTCGTCTTGCTTTACAAATGGCGTATTCCGGGAACAACAGTTGGCCGCACAGCGCGGTTTCATTGTCGAATTAGTTGATGGAGCACGCCTGTTGTCATCTCTGCGCCTTACACATCGCCTGACGCTACCCACCATTTCAGACGTCCTGAGCGTCGCGCGACCAACGGCACAGGTTTTTTGGGGTAACACTGTGATCCTGCTCAGTCTAACCCATCAATTTACCGATCCGGCGCGAAAACCGCGCACGCGTGTGAATTCGGCCTCACCAACCGAAATCAATCTCAGCTGTATTTCAGACCGAGTTTTGTTGGGTCAGGAATTCAGCCAGCGTTTAAGGGCCAGCCATAGGTTGTAAAGCAATCCAGGAGCCTCGGTCTTAGAAGGGCCTTCATTCGAGGGCGATTGCGAATGTATGTCCTTTTTACGATTTGCTGCTTCGAAATATGCCTGCTTGGCGGCACGATCCATTGCCCGGCCGCGTTCGATGCGTTGTTGCGACATGTCACCAGCCCAAATTACCTTGCTTCTGCGGATCCAGTAGTGCGATCGGCAGGCAAAGCTCCAGT
Organism: uncultured Rhodanobacteraceae bacterium; assembly: GCA_913053815.1. Classification (GTDB taxonomy): domain Bacteria; phylum Pseudomonadota; class Gammaproteobacteria; order Xanthomonadales; family Rhodanobacteraceae; genus Metallibacterium. Next base: position 2,691 of record CAJXGK010000216.1, on the reverse strand, counting down.
TGCCAATAGAAGGATGCAGCGTCACGACACTGCTATCCAGTCGCAGAGTCCAATCCGTTGGGGTCAGGGGTGTAATAACTTCTTCACCGCATCCGCAGCAGCACTTATGAGCGGCTGTACCATAACGTTGGGAGATGTAGATTACGCCCTCTTCAAGTCGATCAGGAATGAACTCGACAAATTGATGGGCTAGGTGCGTTCGCCTCATGCCGGTTTCTCGCCAACTATCTCGTCGCGGGTAAGTTGGTGGGTGTTGATGGCATAGGCAGACTGATGCTCCTTGTAACAGTCTTGGTAGAAGCCACAGTATTTCTTCCATTTAATCACCGCCATGGCCGCATTCAAGGCATTTAGATCTGCTACCTGAATGTTGCTTCCATACAAATCATTCACCCCATTTTCACTAAGCGAAACATTCTGTTTAAAATGATCAGACTTATCAGGAGTGCACAAGGTCGCCCGGCAGGTTCCTATCAGGCACTGCTGATCTTCGATCATCTCCAACTCCATGCCGACATCAATGAACGGTATTTTCTGGTCGTGCAGGAAACCCGACACTAACTTGCGCACTGCTGCTTTGTCGACACACAGGAAAACAAAGTCGAAACCGGTCAGCTGTTTGACTGTTTCATCATCTAAGTATCCATTATGCGGGATAACTCCTCGACGCATTTGGCCATAAATACCGGCGTAATAATCTACCTTGGCCAGCTTCTTTTCCAATGTCTCAAACGATGGGGCTCCCGGCGCGCGGAACGCGTTGTGCTGCAGGAACTCATCACCATCGAACAGATGGATTTCGAATGCGTGGGTTTTTGCAGTTAGGTCTAGCACATAAGCACCCGTTCCACCCAAGCCGACAATAGCCAACTTATTCAACGCAGTTTTACCTGTCAGGCTTGCAATTCCTGCCCGGCTGGAGGCGGAATCGGTGTAAACGAATACCGAATCTTCCTCGCATGACTTGATCGGCTTGAACGTACGTGCGTCGAATGATGAATTAATGGCCTGTGCTTGATTCGATATGATCTCAACGTACCGGGTCATCTTTTCAAAATAATCTGGGTAACCATCTGGAGGTTTGCATGAAAATCGATGGTGGATCTCAATCCCTTCACACAGAGTTTGGGTGGCAGTTCTACAACTGATCGCTGAAATAATCGTCCCGTCCCGGTTACATGGCTGATCACCAGCGAACCATACCTGGTGATCGCCGGGTCGCTGGGTTTGGTCATTATTCAGCGTAAGATCGGTCACGAGCATGCCCATGGCTATTTTGCATTGTGAATTGACATATGGAACAGAGTGGAGCAGTAAGTAGCCACGACGCACTTCCATTTCATACCCCTCATCCTGCAATCTTTGCAGGTCAGGATTACGACTGATCAGTTCTTGCGACATTGAAGATTATCCCGTCTTTGATCACTACATCTTTCCCTTCTACCAGCGAACCGTCCTTTCCGTGGGGATTTGAAAAGGTCACGGTGTAGACCACATCCTCCGATGGCTGCTCACCTGGAAAGGCCAGCTGAACCACTTGAAGATATGTCAGCTTGTGCTCAGTCACCTCACGTGGACGGCCGTTGACGATGATCGAATATGTCTTGTTGTGACCAGGTGCCTGGTCGGAATGGTTGTTGCTCATGGTTCAAATACCTCGTCTATAAGTTTCAAAAAACAATATTTGGGGCAATCGCCCAACAAAAGAAGATTGCAAAACCGGAACGCGCTGTGGCAGAATAGCTGTCTACACAAGCAACGCGCCACATGGCGCCAAAAGCCCAGAAAACGGCGGTAATATGCAGTTGTGTTGTCTGGCTGGACAACAGCCTAACTGAAATGAAGTTGGCGTGTCAAGCGAACGGCTGGCCCACCATTGTGCCCAGACCGGAGTCACCCAGTCTGCGTCGCGGTTACAGCGGCACTCATGGCCGCGCATCGGCCGTCACAATGCTGCACTGTTTATCCACTACCCTAAGGCGTATTGGCCCCCAATGGTTTGCTTCGCTTGCCCGAATAACTCGCACCCGCAACGCGCAAGCGCCGGGCATCTTTTGCCCTATATCAGGAGATCTCCACCATGTCTAACACCGGCCTAGGCGCCGCATTGCGCAAACTTCGAGATCGACGAACGCTGTCAGTACGCGAGGTTGGAAAGCTTTCGGACGTTGACCACGCCTACGTCCACAGACTGGAAACTGGCGAGAAAACAAAGCCATCCCCAGAGCTGGTTGGCAGGCTCTTGAGGGCACTTAAGACTAATGAACGAGACGCAGCAATCGTCAAATGGCTCGTAGAACACCCTGATGCGAACCCACAACTTGTCGAATTCGTTCTGGACGACCCAAGTATCGAGGTCGATATCTTCACAGTTGCCGCTGGTGCGCGGCATCGAGGACGCGGGCGCCCGGATCCCGCTACATTAATAGAACGGGTTCGGCGTGCACTGAACACGGCAGACGACGAATAGCGATGGATGAAGCTGACGTCCAGCAGCGAGCACGAGCGTTTGTCGCAGGCGTTGATACGACGAATATCCGAAACGACTTGTCGGCCTACGTGGAGGCAGCCAACGCCAGGGTATTGAAGGACGAGTTGGGCCAAGGAGAGTCCGGCACAACTTTCACCAGGCCCGATGGCAAGCACATTATCACCATCAACTCACTCGAAAGCGAAGTGCGTCAGCGATTT
>CAJXGK010000215.1 GCA_913053815.1 uncultured Rhodanobacteraceae bacterium | reverse complement strand
TTGTCGTCATACAGCGCCACCAGCTTGCCCAGTTTCCAGGTTCCCGCCAGTGAAGCCGCCTCGTGCGAAATACCTTCCATCAAACAACCATCACCCACCAACACCCAGGTTCGATGATCGACAATCGGCAAGTCATCGCGATTGAATTCGCGGGCCAGCAGCTTTTCTGCCAAGGCCATGCCCACGGCATTGGCCAGGCCCTGTCCCAAGGGGCCGGTTGTGGTTTCCACACCGGGGGTCAGATGGGCCTCCGGATGCCCCGGAGTCTTCGATCCCCACTGCCGAAAGCGTCGGATCTCATCCAGTGGCAAGTCATAACCACTTAGATGCAACAGCCCGTACAACAGCATCGAGCCATGGCCATTGGAGAGCACCAAGCGATCCCGATTGGCCCAGTGTGGATTACGGGGGTTGTGGCTAAAAAAATCGTTCCATAGCACTTCAGCGATATCGGCCATGCCCATCGGCATACCGGGATGTCCGGACTGCGCGGCTTGCACGGCATCCATGGCCAGAACCCGCAGGGCATTGGCACATTCACGACGGCTGGGCATATCAGGCTCCGTAGCAATAATTTACCTATTCTCGCCGAAGTGTAGGAACTTGTCCCGGTTCAAGCTGGCGCAATATGAAATTCCGTTTACTGCACTCCAGCCAAAGCTCAGCATCGCGGGCGCAGAGCGCCTGTAGATGAGCAACCCCGCAAGGCAGTGCACCTGATTCCATAGTGACGGCAACAGGCGGGTCCCCACCATAGTTTACGAAAACCAGGGCCCATCCCCCCCACAACGCACTGGTAGGAAAAATCATTAACCCTATGGCGCTTCTGGGCCCCGCTAGCCCATTATCACGGACAGCTATGAAATGCCGCCGAACCGGCACGGGCACGGGGGGTGAGTGAATCGACCACCCGTCGCTATCTGGACCTGCTCAGTGATGCCTTCATGGTGCGGCAATTGCCGCCCTGGCACGTTCATCTACGCAAACGCCAAGTTAAGTCGCCCAAGATCTATTTACGTGCCGGTGGTCTATTGCATCAATGACTGGGCATCGGCAAGGATCGTGACCTGCTGACCCACCCTAAGCTTGGCACTTCATGTAAAGGTTACGTCATCGAGAAAGTGCCGGGTGCTGTACAACCAGACGAAGCCTACTTCCGGGCGACGCATCAGGGTACGGAGATTGCTCTGGTAATGAGTCCGAATCATCTGCAAAGTCTCCCGAGTTCGCCCACTATGGTCTTATGGTTTGCCGACGCAACTGAAGTGTCAATGGGAATCAGCAAACTGCCCATATCGCAACGCGAGCGCTGGGATAACCAGCAAGTTCAGTGCCGTCGAAGTCATCAAGCCACCTAATATAATGATGGCCATAGGTCCTTCAATCGCGTTGCCTGGAGCTTGTCTGGTCAACGCCAGTGGTAATAAGCCCAATGCAGTAACCAGCGCAGTCATCAAGATCGGTGCCAGTCGTTCTTGGGCACCGCGGATCGCCGCCTGCGGCCCCCATGCAACATGTTCTTCGCGGGTCAGATGTTCATAGTGGGCGATAAGCATGATGGAGTTGCGCAGGGTGATGCCGAACACGGTCACGAATCCCACCATACCGCCCATGGACAGAGTCGCCCCTAAAAATACCAGAATGGCCAGCACGCCGCCCACCAAAGCAAACGGTACATTGACTAGAATCAGCAGTAAATTTCGTGGCCATGCCAGTACCAAGGAGAGTAGCAGAACGATAAATACCGCCGCAATCGATGCGCTGGTGAGAAGACGTCGCGTGGACTTTGCTTGAGCTTGAGCGGTGCCTGCGTACTCCACGTAGCTGCCGGCAGACAAATGAATAATCTGTGCTATGCGTTGCTGAGCTTGAGCCACGAACGATGCCGTATCGCGACCCACAACGTTTGCAGTTACGGTGACTACTCGCCGCCCCCCTTCGTGCAAGATGGTGGTAGGTGCGCTGGCCATATGCAGCTGGGCAATCTTTTTGAGTGGCACGTAGACACCGCTCGAACTCTTGAGCAGCAGATTACCTACGTCGGCGATGCTGGATCGGTCTTTGCGAGGCAGAATCACCGAGACATCGAAGATACGATCACCATCGTAAACTTGGCCCACTACATCCCCAGCATAGAGGGTATGAATCATCTCCAGTACATCCAGCGGATGAAACCCCCATTGTTTTAAAGCGGTCGGTAGCAGTTTCACTATAAGTTGTGGACTCGTGGGCTGCGCTTGCAACTGAACGGCACTGGATCCGGGTATTTTACGTAAAATTTTGATAATAGCTTCAGCATTTCTGGTCATTGTGTTGAGGTGTCTACCGAAAACATGAATAACCACGGGAGCCATCTGGCCGGAGACGGTTTCCTCAATACGCGCTGATAGAAAGGTCTTGACCGCGAAGTTTGCTCCCGGAATGCCTGCTAAGGTTTTTTCAATCGCCCGCCGCGCCGCCTGTGATTGAGCGCCGGTCATCGGCTTGAGCCCCACATCAAATTCACTGGAATTGGGCCCCAGCACATCTTCGGATTGTGGCGATCGACCGATCTTCTGAGCAATCGAGCGGACATAGGGCAAATGCAACAACTCGCGCGCCACCGTCTTCCCAAGGGCCTCCGTTTGGTTTAATGAGGTGCCGGCGGTCTCGGTCATATGCACGATGTAGTGGCCTTCTTTGAGTTTCGGGATAAAGCGCGCGCCAAGGAAAGGCACCATGAACAAGCCCCCAGCAGTAGCCAGCACTATGGCGATGATCACCAAACGATAATGACGTTCGACGTGGTCAAGCAACCGCCCATAGTGCGGTTTTAGCCACCCAATCAGCGGCGGTTCATGGGCCTTAAGCTTGCCGTGCGCCAACAACCCGAAGCTCAGCGCTGGCGTCACCGTCAGGGCAACGGCGAGTGAAGCCAGTGTTGCGAGGATGTAAGCATAAGCCAAAGGCCCGAACAGGCGTCCGGCTACACCCGGCAGCGTCAGGACCGGAATGAAAACCATGGCTATAGCAAGCGTGGCGTAAACGACGGCACTGCGCACTTCCAGAGTAGCATCGCGGATAACCCATAATGCGGGCCGCGGTGGTGGCACTATCTGGTTCTCGCGTAGACGGCGATAGATATTCTCGACGGTAATCACTGCATCGTCGACGAGTAGACCGACAGCAATGGCCAGACCGCCGAGAGTCATGGTATTGAGTGTGTAGCCCAGTAGTTCCAACACCAGAGTCGCGGTCAACAGCGCCAATGGAATCGCCGCCAGAGAAATAAGTGCTGTACGCCAGTTGAAGAGGAAAAAGAATAACACCGCCGCAACCAGGAGACCGCTGATCGCTAAAGTAGAGCGCAGATGGCCGATTGCACGATGAATAAACGTCGCCGGCCGGAACAAGTTTGGCGCCATCTGAATATGCGCTGCCTTGAGCGCGGGCTGCAGTCCGTGTAATGCTTTCTCAAGACGTCGCGTCACTTGCAGCGTATTGGCGCCATACTGCTCGAAAATAGTAATTTCGACGCCGGGCCGGCCATTAATTAGTGCCGCCCCGACAGGCGGCTGGGGCGCAGCGAGGACACGGGCTACGTCCCCTAGCGTGATGGGTACCCCATGCCGGGTAGTCAACGTGATATCGGCCAGGGCCGCTGGGGTTGCCGATTGGCCCTGAGTCTGCAGTTCAATGCGTTGATTGCTCGTGTCAATAAATCCAGCGCCGCGAATGCCGGTCGCGCGCCGTGCGGCAAAAGTAACATCTGCAACGGACAGCCCATATTGCACCAGCTTTTGTGGGTTCAGCTGAATTTGTAGTTGACGTACCTCCCCACCGGTAACGACTACGTTAGCCACGCCTTTAACCGCCAACAACCGGGGGCGTACGGTCCATTGCGCCACCGTATGCACAGCCATGAGCGTGCGGGTCGTGGATGTCAGCCCTACAACCAATACCTTACCGGTTGAGGAAATCAGGGGCATCATCACTGGAGATTTCGCACTGGCCGGCAATTGGCCCGTAACGGATGCGAGCCGCTCGGCTACAACTTGACGGTTATGATAAATATTGCTGTTTGGATCAAACGTTGCGGTAATGACCGACAGTCCCAGAATTGAGCTTGATCGCAGCGATTGAATCCCAGGTGTGCCGTTCACGACGTTTTCTATCGGCGTGGTAATCAGTTGCGCGACTTCGCGAGGTGCCAACCCAGGCGCCTCGGTCTGAATCA
>CAJXGK010000214.1 GCA_913053815.1 uncultured Rhodanobacteraceae bacterium | reverse complement strand
GACTCCATCGGAGTTTCGTGGGCGCTATCGAACGATACGAGCACAACGTCACCCTAGCTACGGTTGAGAAACTTGCCAAAGCCTTGGACCTCAGTGTCGCCGAGTTGCTATCGCCGCACACGTTCAATCGTTGATGGCAGATGGCGTTCCATCAGTGATACAGCCAGGAAACTGAAGATCCCCGATGGAAAGGGTTAGCGCGTGTATTGCGTCTTGGACGGACCGACGGCCATGTAGCCACTTGCGGAGGTGACAAATCCACCCAGAACGCGGACATCGAAAACGCAATGGCCTTTAAATGAGACTAACATGAGCGCAAGCAAAGCATTCAAATCGTATTGGGCCGTAGACTATCTTCAAACACCGAAAGAAGTGGCCGAGCATCTGAATGCCGCTATTGAGGACGGCCACCCGGCAATCTTGCACAAGGCGCTTCGCAACGTCGCTGATTCGATCGGTGGTTCATATCACTTAACCCGTGAAACCGGACTGACCCGCGAGAGCCTCTCTAGAGCGCTTTCTGAGGAGGGAAATCCACGACTTTCGAGCCCGAATGCCATCCTGCGGGTGATGGGGCTTAAATCGAATATTCAGACACTGTCACTTGACACGGCATGCGACAAGTGGAAACAGGCCTGAAATAGTAGACGCTTAAATTTCAAGGCAGGAACCTGCCCTGCGGACGCTTACTTCGCCTCGGCATCTCGACGTTGGCGTTCGACAGTGCTCAATGGTATTGCCGGCACAGCTCAATGGACATCGACTGCTACTCCATTACCTTATTCTGTGCCAGAAGACGGTAACGGCTTGCCGTCCACCGCATGGTCATACCGGAAGTGTATCGTCATCACATCACCTTTCACCGCCTCGGAGCCGCTCATGTCGGCGACCTTGTGGCCGCTGACTCCAAACGTCAATTCATGATCGACAGTACCCCAGGCATGCGGAAAGAGGCCAAGTTCGAACGGCTCGCCGTCCAGCAATGCCCGATCCTGCTCGTGCATCGGCAAAGCAACCTGATAGACCGCATTCGAAAACTGCAGCACGAAGATGAGAAACGGGCAGTCAATTCGATCATTCTTCCGGCGCAGCAGAAAACTCGTAATCTGGTCATTGGGTAGTGGCCCGGGAATGGATTGGAAAAGGATGTTCAGCGGCCGATACGGATAGCTCTCATAAGTATGAGACGGCTCCAGGATCCATCGCTTGAGGTGATTGCACGCAGACGTTTCCTGTACCGGCATGACCGCGAGCGCCATCTTGACCAAACACTTGAAAACCCCCATTGGCACATAAGGCTGACGCTCTAAAGTCAACGTAACCCTCTTGTTTTCCTCGTCGACGCTGCAACGCACATCATCCTTGCTAAGGCTGATGCGCAACTGTTTGGCATTCTCCCCTTCGACGCGGAGTGCCCTATCGGAAGACTTCAGGGTCGGAATACCTCGCTTGCCGCAGACTCGCCCCATCGTCCTAATAGGGTGCGTCCACTTAGAGAAGTCGTCCTCCACTATCCTGGAGAAGTGCTCGTTGCAGGCATCGCACTCCATCCAGTCAAAGAGTGTCTTGTTGCCGATCTGTTCAGGGAAAGCGTGTGCGATATTCTTGAAGGTAGCCTCGGGTTTGGCCTTACCACAGTACCGACAGACCCGGTGAGTCTTGTCTCCAATATGGACAGGCTGGTCAGCGGGCAACAGGTGTCGGTTCGCAATTACATCGTACCGCTGATCGAACCACACCATGCGTTCTCGGTGGTGTTTGCTCAAATTTTCGTCGGTGTCGCCGCTTTCCACCGGCTCACGATATTCGACCTCCACCTCATCCGACTCGGGATGGGCTGCGAGGTAAGCCGCCAGATCGTCATCGCTGCTGGGCACGAATACCACATCCGTCACGCCCGCGCACGAGATGATCGCATTGAGCCTTCCAGGATCAACACAGGCAGCAAGCACCGGCCCTTCCAATTTGCGTACCTGGATCCTTTCCGTCAGCAGATAGATCGTGATGCCGTTCACCTCGAACTTGTTATTCCGGCCCAACGCCCTGATCACATCTTGGCCGATTGCGGTGCGGATCGCATCATTGAGGTCGCTCTTACCATGCACCGCAAGCCCCATCACGGAGTGGCCACGCTCCCCCATTAAGACACGGCATAGAACGAACGCAGCACGAATGGCCATCGCTTCCGACACGATGGGATCGGTATGGGCACGCCTAGGTGCAGTGGGACTCGCTGAGGTCACGCTTGCCTCCAAATTCCTCTCTCGACAACTGCTTCTACTTTGACACAAACAGTGCCGCTACCCGTAATAAACAAAGTCCTCAGACAGTACAGAATACTTCACAGTGTGAATCGGCCCCACTTCAGTATACAGGTAGAATGACCGGTGATTGCCTGTCACTCTCTTCATCTGAGTGACTGATTCTGAAGTAAATTCAGCCGTTCACTGACCGGAGACAATCGAAATATCGAAATCTTTTTTCTGACATTGCCATTCAGAAGCAATCTCGTTTTCTGGCGGAATTAAGGATCTTAAAGGTATTTCTTGAAGGTACTCGCCGTGACCGCCACTGTGAGTGCGAACATTATCGCAAAGGGCAGCACAACAAAAGTAGGATGTAGGCTGAAGGGCAAGGCAAGATAGGTAACCCAGGTCAACACGACCAATGGAAGCGCCGCTTTCTTGGCATAGTGGTAGACGAACGAACTCTCCCGGCCCCCACCCCACCGGCGCAGATCGCGCTGCACCAATCCATCGACGAGTGCAACCAGGCTGAACAGCAGAAAGATCGGCATTGCCAAAGTGAGGATTGCCAGACGTACCGAGAATACCTGGGTAACCTGCATCATTGCTATCACGAACCCCGCAATCGGATGGTAAATCTTGTACAGGGTTGGTCTAACTCCGCGCTCATTCGTCGTCGGTGACGGTGAGACCCAACGGATAAAGTCCACGAATCGCGTCACCTCGAACAGGTAGTGGTAGGTGTTGTCGGCAAACCGTTTGGCGAACCGTGCCGGGTCGGAGGTGACGACGCTTCGTCGGAAATCATTATTAAGATAGCTGATCTCCTGGGTGAGCATAGTGCGACTGTGGTCAATGCCCTCGTCCGGCCACCACAGCACCATGCCGATCCACTCGAAGATGATGGAGAACATGAGTGAGAGCAGCAACCACTGGATGACCTTCGCCGTAGCCGTCAGGCTTTTCGAGATCAGCCCGTCTTGAACGACCCTGCGGCGTGGATCAGCAACCGTTTCAGCCATCAGAGACCTCTGCATTTATGGCCGGTTCGGCGACATCTGCCACGGCTGCCCACCAAGGCTCTTGGACCCGGTACCAGTGGTCGTTGGTGATATAGGTGCGTTCCATCTCGTTGGCAATCTCGGTAAGCGTTTCCGGCATGCCTGCATCTGCTGCCGGCAAGGGCATACGGATCTTCCAGAGCTGCCCACCCTCCAACAGCGCGAAGGCCTGCCCCTTGGGCAGGGTGATCAGTTCCGCGGGTGTGAGCATCGGTACTTCCGAAACACTGATACGATCCTCATTGCGCGACTTGAAGTCGATACCCGATCCAGGTTCTGACGAATCGTCCACGCCGGAGACACTCATCAGAGTAAAAACCTCGACCCTCGGCAGTTGCTCTGTCAGCATCTCCGCTGTAGCCAGTTCCTTGACCCTGAGCATGATCAAGGTGTTGAAGTTTCCAGCCACCTGCCCGGCCTTGGCCCGGTTGCCGAGACGGGCTTCCACGTCCGACCAGGTCTGGGTGTAAGCCGTCACCTGAAACCCGGCCCCGCCCGCCTTGTTTAATAGTGGTATGAACTCATCGCCAATCAGTTCGTTGAACTCATCGGCGTGCATGGAAATCGTCGGTGGTGTATCCGTGGATTCACCGGGTACGCCATGCTTGTAGATGTGCCCGGCGACCGACACCAGATCGGCGAACATGGAATTACCGACCGCACTGGCGACTGTGGTATCGGTCAGGGCGTCCAGTCCCACGTAGACGATGCCTTTGCGGCGGATCACCTCCATCCATTCGAAGATAGGACGGGTGTCATTCTCATCCAGATAGTCCGGGGAAATGAGTTCTGCAATATTGCCGGTGGTGAGTTTTTCCATCAGTGGCCCGACGGAACTGACGATTTTATCGAAGTAGGTCTTGTCGTATTTGAAGGCGGACACCAGCCCATCAAGGACCGGATCATAGAGGTCCTGCGCCTGCAGGTGCCGCATCAGGGCGATGGCCT
>CAJXGK010000213.1 GCA_913053815.1 uncultured Rhodanobacteraceae bacterium | reverse complement strand
AAACCCGCCACGCCCAGACTGCCCCAGCTAGGAGGAAGCGGTCTTACCGTCAGAAACCAGGCCAGCATCATTGGGGTGGTCAACTTGAGTAACTCAGAAGGCTGAAAGCGGATAATCCCCAGACCCAGCCACCGTGAAGCGCCACGGCCCTCGCCCAAGATCAGCACTAGAACCACCAGCATGGTGCTGGCTGCATACAGCCACGGGGTCCACAACTTCAGACGAGTTGGGGAAATATGTGACACCCCCCACAGCAAGGTAAAGCCCAGCGCAAAGCGGCCGGCTTGAGCCATCACCACATGCCGATTCAGATTAGACGCACTGCCGAGTATAAATAAACCGGCTCCAGCCAGTAGCAACAGACTGATCATCAGTAACGGATCGAGCCAGGTCGAGGTCTGCAGTTTCAACAAGGGGCGTAGCTGCACCTGAATTTTCACGGCACCCCTCCGGCTCCGGATTCAGCAGCTCGGCGAGCCCGCGGCAGCCGGGCGGCCGGGGTCAGATAATCGCCGCGTAGGGTATGGTCCGGAAGGCCGCGCTGCTGTGCCCAGGCATCAAAAATCTTACGGACAATCGGTGCCGCATCCTGGCCCCCCCAAGCCGCACTGCCCAGAATGGCTACCGCAGCAATCTGTGGATTGCTCGCCGGGGTGAACCCCTCGAACAAGGCCTGATGCCGTTTCGCCAATTCGGCCGTGGTCAAATGGCCTTCCCAAGCATGGGTTGTCCGCGAGTAACGTTCGGCGGTCCCCGTTTTACCCGCAATAGCAAAAGGAAACCCGTCCCCCAGTCCACGTGCTGTACCACGCTTCCCATACACCACCTTTTCCATGCCTTGTACCACGACCTTCCAATCCTTAGGCTTGACAATCACCGGCATACCTGTCGGTAGCATCGGAACCGGTCGAACTGGGGCACCGGGCCCATTCTGCGTCGCCAGTAATAGCCGCGGCGTATGCGGTACGCCTCGATCAGCCAGGATAGACAGGGCATGGGCCAGCTGCAACGGCGTAATGACCCAGTATCCTTGACCGATACCGGCAATCACTGTTTCCCCCAGATACCAGGGTTTACCAAACCGGGCTCGCTTCCAGGCCGGAGACGGCAGCACCCCTCGCGCTTCTCCCTGCAGATCGATACCGGTAGTATGACCGAACCCAAATTTGACCATAAAGTGATCCATGCGGGTGATACCCATATCCAAAGCCAGCTTGTAAAAGTAGGTATTCACCGACATCTCGATGGCCTGCACCAAATCCACCCGGCCAAATCCGCCACGCACGTCGTCACGATACCCCCGCGATTGGCCTGGAATGTAAAACTCACCGGTTGAGAGCACCGTGTCCTGGGGGGTGCGTACGCCCAGTTCCAGCCCGGCCACAGCCAGATACGGCTTGATCGTCGAACCCGGTGGATACATACCGCGCAGAGCCCGATCCAACAACGGCCGATGGGGGTTTTTCAGTAAGCCTTGGTAATCGGTCTCACTGATCCCCCCGACAAATAGATTTGGATCAAAACTGGGCGAACCGACCATCGCCAGCACCTGGCCATTGCGTGGATTGATAGCCACCGCAGCACCATCACGACCCGCTAAGCCGGTGTAGGCCGCCTGCTGCAGCCCCACATCCAGACTCAGGTACAGATTCTGGCCGGGCTTGGGCGGAATACGCTGCAATATATGCACCGGTCGCCCATCGGCATTGACCTCGACCAGCTCATAACCGGGCTGACCACGCAAGCGATCTTCGTAATAGCGTTCAATGCCGGTCTTGCCAATCTGCTCAAGCCCGGCATAGGGCGTATCCTGCAAACGAGCCGCCTCGCGCCGATTGACACGCCCAACATAACCGACCACATGCGCAAACAGCGCGCCATACGGGTAATAACGCCGCAAGTAGGGCTGCACATCCACTCCCGGAAAGCGCCAGCGATTGATCGCAAACCGAGCGATTTCGTCCTGATTTAAACGCATCCGCAAGGGCACCGGCTGAAAAGGTCGGTGTTCTTTCAAACCCTGTTTAAACCGCCGCAAATCATCGGCCGACCAAGGTACCACCTGCTGCAGGCGCGCCAGCATGACCTGCATATCGGCAACCCGGTCCGGAATCACCACTAGACGAAATGCTGGTCTGTTTTCCGCCAGCACCACGCCGTGGCGATCGAAAATCATCCCCCGCGGCGGCACCAGGTAGCGCACATGAATGCTGTTCTGATTAGAGCGGGTGACATATTCCTGGTGTCGGATCACTTGTAACCAGAAAAACCGCGCCGACAATCCACCCAGTCCCAACATGGCCACGGCCAGGCCAATCCATGCCCGGCGCGTAAACTGGGCGCGCTCACGGCGTGGATCCTTGACCGTCCTGGAATTCATGGAGAGGTATCGCGTAAGCGGGTCCGCAAGCTATCGAGTAACAGAAACAAGAACGGCCACAGCAGAGCACCGAGGACCGGCGCCAACCAGGCTGCTGCAGAGGGTAACGGCAGACCAGCCAAGACACGGATAACGGTACGTAACAGCGTATCGTTGAATAGCAGTAGCCCCACTGCAGCACTTTGCTGATACATGGGGAAAAACCGCAACCGGGCCCGGAACCGCAAACTGATGAACACGATCACCAGCAGGCGCAAGGCCTGATCGCCGAACATCACCCCAGTGAACAAATCGGCGAGCAGGCCAAAGCCGAAGGCAAACCCCAGACCCACATGATCGGTATCTTCAATGGTCCAGTAAATCAGTACCAGTGCCGGCCACCATGGCTTAATCGGCTCCAGCGCCTGTGGCAACGGTAACGATACCAACATAAACAGCAGGGCGAGAGCCAGACTGCCGTAAAAAAGTAGTTGCTCACGAGTACGCTGGCTCATCGTAGCCCCTTCGCTGCAGACCGCTGGGAACCATGTGGCCCCAGCGATACCGGAGGTCCTGTCTGCAGCGCTGGAGCCGGTGGGCCAATTGGATCGGCCAGATTGCGCAACAGCAATACCTGATCGCTGCGATCGATACGCGCACTGGGGCGGGCCCAGGCCTGCCGAAACTCTCCCGATTGACTGACCTGAACCCGACTTACTACCGCGACCGGAAACCCTGGTGGGAACCGCCCCCCTAGTCCCGAACTCAACAGATGATCGCCGACCCGTACGCTGGCATTCACCGACAGATACGGTAACTCCAGCCGCTCGGTACGACCGGTACCATAAGCGATAGCGCGCAAGCCGGTACGGCTGTCGACAATCGGGATGGCATGGCTCGGATCGGTAATCAGCAAGACCACCGAGGTATTCGGCAGCACTTCAACGACCTGACCCATGATCCCTTCCGCATCAATCGCCACTTGCCCTACATGCACACCCTCCCGTAATCCGCGATTGAGTACCAAACGACGGCGGAAAGGATCCAGAGCGATATCGATGACCCGCGCGAGGCGGCCCCGCATCTGCAACGACCGAGCCGCTGCCAGCAAACGTTTGAGTTCTGCGTTCTGCCGCACTTCGGACTGCATGCGGGCAATACGCACATTGGCCAGCAGCAGTTGCTCACGTAAATTACGGTTACCTGCTTGCAGATCGGAACGGGTAGTCCACACGCTTGCCAATAGATCGGAGATTCGTGCCGGAAGTCCCGCCAAACGCCATACGGGTTCGACTACGATCGCAGCCGTAACACGAGCCCGGGGTAGCCAGTGGTAGCGATGGTCCAACACCATCAAGGTGGCGGCCAGGATTAGATAGGCCAGCAGTCGTAGGGTCCCTCCGGACCTTCTGGAGAACAGGTTCGCCTCATGATCACTGGATCGTGCCATGCACTCAGACTCCCGACCTGAGGCGACTCCCTGCCATCATTCGAAGGAGAAGAACTCGCTGCCATGCTCATCGATCAATTCCAGGGCCCGTCCGCCCCCCCTTGCCACACAGGTCAGGGGATCGTCCGCCACCTGTACATGCAGGCCGGTCTCCTTGGCCAGTCGTTTATCCAAATCGCGCAGCAACGCGCCACCGCCGGTCAACACAATGCCCCGTTCAGCAACATCGGAACAGAGTTCCGGGGGGGTCTGTTCCAGCGCACTGCGTACTGCCGCCACAATCCCCCGCAGCGGCTCATTGAGCGCTTCGAGCACATTACTTGAGGTGAGCTTGAACATCCGTGGCACCCCTTCGGCCAGATTGCGCCCCGATACTTCTATTTCCTTGACCTGTTCCTGCGGGGCGGCACAACCAATTGCGATTTTGATACGCTCGGCCGTGGTTTCACCAATTAAGGTACCGCGGGGGCGCCGCACG
>CAJXGK010000212.1 GCA_913053815.1 uncultured Rhodanobacteraceae bacterium | reverse complement strand
CATCCGATGTGTATGCGCCGGTTTCCGGTGAAGTCGTCGAGGTTAATGAAGCGCTTAACGATAAGCCCGAGACCATTAACGAGGATGCCTTCGGTGGGGGCTGGATATTAGCAGTTCATGCGGGCAATCTGGATGAACTGCAAGCATTGATCGACCCGGATGCCTACGCCGAATTGCTGGAAAGCGAAGACCACTAACCGTACTTGAAATAGACATCCCGCAGATCCGATGCGGGATGTCACGGATTTGTCCATGCCTTTTATCCCTCATTCTGAAGATGATTTACAGTCCATGCTGTCGGCTTTAGGCGTGAGTCGTATCGAGGATTTGTTCGATGAGATTCCTGCCGTGCTGCAGCAATCAAAGATCGACGGTGTGCCGGAGGGTATGAACGAAATGCAGGTTGCTCGGTTATTGAAAGCGCGTGCGTACGAAGACCGAATCACGCTCAATTTTGCCGGGGCCGGGGCCTACGAGCACCATATTCCTGCTGCCGTTTGGGAGATCGTGGGTCGTGGCGAATTCTATTCGGCCTATACCCCGTATCAGGCTGAGGCCAGCCAGGGTACGTTACAGCTCATCTACGAATTTCAGACTATGCTGACCCGGCTGACTGATATGGATGTCAGCAACGCTTCGTTGTACGACGGGGCAACGGCACTGGCTGAAGCGGTATTGATGGCTGAGCGCTGCATGCGCCGGGGGCCGCGGCGGGTTCTGGTACCGGACAGTGTTCATCCTGCTTACCGTAAAACCTTAAAGACTCTGCTCAGCCTGCAGCAGATCGAGGTGGTCGAGTTGGCGGTCATTGAACACGGTGGCCGACTGGATCCACAACAGCTGCCGTCTCATGAACAGCCGCCCTTCACGGCATTGGTGGTTCCCCAGCCGAATTATCTGGGTATCCTGGAAGACGTTGATGCCTTGACCGATTGGGCGCATGACCAAGGTGGCATGGTGATCGCCGTGATCAACCCGCTAGCATTAGCCGTGTTGCAACCACCCGGACGGTGGGGCCATCAAGGAGCCGATATCGTTTGTGGTGAAGGCCAGCCGCTGGGTGTGCCGCTATCTTCGGGGGGGCCTTACCTTGGCCTGCTTGCCTGCAAGCAGAAGCATGTGCGGCAGATGCCCGGTCGCATTGTGGGCCGCACCACGGATCTTGACGGGCACGCGGGTTACGCACTGACCCTGCAGGCTCGCGAACAGCACATCCGCCGGGCCAAGGCGACGTCCAACATCTGCACCAACCAGGGGTTGCTGGTGACGGCGGCCACCATTCACATGGCTTTGCTCGGTCCACAAGGCTTGCGTGCGGTTGCGCAGCAGTCTATGCACAATGCCCGGCTGTTACGTCAGCGTCTGCTAGCCATTCCAGGGGTCAGTGCGGTGTCCGGATATCCCATCTTTCATGAATTTGCGTTGCGCTTACCGAAACCGGTGAATGAGGTCATTGAGTGCCTTGCCGTCGAGGATCGCATCCTAGCCGGGGTAGCACTTGGTGAGGATTATCCCGAACTGGGTGATGCGCTGCTGTTGTGCGCAACCGAAACCAAGACGGAAGAGGATCTTGCCAGGTTTGTGGATCGGTTGGCTCAGGTTCTCGCCTGACCTGGGCCCCATTTTGGCCTTGGCGGCAGCAGGCTGGAATCGCTTATAGGTACGGAGAGTTCTTAGTCAATACAAATTTTATCGATGTATCCGAACCATTCCAATCAAGACGTCCAGACGTCTATTTCTTATAAATTTATATGTCTCTTTCCCATCGGCAGATTCAATGGGATAGGAGATCGAAGCATCGGTCATGACTGAAATTGATTGACAGTGGAAAAATGACGCAATAGTTTCTGCACGAGAGCGACCAAATGGTAACTACGACGTACATCGAACCATACATCGAACACGGATCGAAAACCGAACTGGTGCGCAAGGTTACGGTTTCGATTCCGTTGCATGTACTGCGGTTGGTGGTCGATGAGCGTACCCGTCGCCAAATCGGTAACCTCAGACACGCCACAATCAGTGATCTACTGTGCGAGGCGTTTCTGCACGCTTTCACTGGGCAACCACTGCCAACTGATGAGGAGCTGAGACGAATCATGGTTACGATCAAAAAGTCAGCTGTGAAAAAGCCCGCCGTACGTAAATCAACGGCGAAGAAATCCACGATTGCCAGGAAGCCGGTTGCGAAAAAACCCACGGCAAAGAAACCGGTAGCAAAAAAAACGGTGAAGGAAACTGTCAAGAAGCCAGTCAAGAAAGTGGTCAAGGCCAAGGTTGCGGTGGTACGTAAAACCACTGCCAAGAACCCCGTAATTAAGAAAACGTCGGCAAAGAAATCGGTAAAAAAAGCGGCAGTTAAGAAAGCAGTTGCAAAAAAACCGGTAAAGAAAGTGGCCAGTAAAGCGGTCAAGAAGTCGGTTGCGAAAAAGCCGGTGAAGAAGGTCGCTGTAAAAAAGACCGCCAAGCAGGTAGCGGCTAAGCCGGTGCATAAGCCGGCCACCAAAAAGCCAGCCACGGCACATAAGTCCAAAGGGAAAACAACGTCAGCACCGATCAAACCGGAGGCCGTCGTTATCTGAGATCCGGTAGCCTGTTGGGTAATAAGGGAAGGTAGCGAGGGGGAAAGACGGCGAGCGGGAATTTTTCTGGATTTTCAGTCAATAGTGATTCTAATTCACGATAATTTAGTATGGTACAGCCCGGTGTTTTGCTTACGCAGTAGATTGACCTACCGTCCGACAGGCTACTCGAATCGTGGGAAGATTTCCCATAATGGATCCCGGGATCCTTCCCGACAATGCCCAGTGTCAGGAAGGATCCTGTAGATCAAGGAGACCCCGCTTCGCGGGGCGTGTCATTTTGTGCCAGAGGCCGTTTTCACATTGCCCACGGTACATATTGGGGGTAGTGTTCGTTATAGGTCGGCTCCATGGGAGTTAGCCGGTGCGATACATCGTTAGTTATCTGTTTTCAGGATCTTGAGACGCACTATGGGCAAGCTTTGCCATCAATGGGTTCGTCATGGCTGCTTAGCCGTGGCATTAGGTAGTTTTGTAATATTGGGAGCCGGATGCGCGCATTCGGACCAGACCCCACACAGTAAATCCAAGGTGGTGGCGAAAGCCACTACAGGGCTCGCCGCGCCCGCCACAGTGACTACAACGCCCGCCAAAGCAGCCACAGCGCTCGCCAAAGCAGCCACCGCTACGTCACCATCTGCTGAGACGCGCTTGCAGTCAATGAATGTGAGCGAACTCCTGTCCGGGGCACAAAAAGCACTCAAAAATGATCGCCTGGTGGCCCCGGCTGGCGATAATGCGATCGAATATTACCTCAATGTGCTGGAAAAACAGCCGGGTAACCGGGTGGCTCAGGATGCCTTACGTGAGACCTTCCCCTTTGCCGCTCAAGTAACGGATCAGGCCATCACCCAGAAGAATTTCCCGGAGGCACAGCGCGAGATCAGTTTACTGGCCAAGGCTGATCCAACCGATTACACCTTGACCATACTGCGTTCTAAACTGGATGCGCAACGCAAACTAGTTGCCCAGCAGCAGAACACCCAACGACAGGCCGCCCAACAGAAGTTGGCTGCACAGCAAGCGCCGAAGAAGGCTCAGCCATCCCCGCATTCACCCCCGCCACGTGTCGCCGAGGCGGCTGTGGCGGCCAAGGTGGTAAAGCCGGAAGTCGTCACCAAAGTTGCCAAGGCAGCGACGCGTTTGCGCCAGCAGCTAGCCGCTCAACAGCAGCTTGCCGCACGACGTGCTGCACAAAATCACGCTGCAGTTATGACCCGGATAATTTCCCCCAAATTTCCACTGCGCGCCGCCAGGCAGGATTTACAGGGTTGGGTAAACATACAGTTCACTGTGGAGGCCAACGGTTCGGTCGACAATGTGCATGTGATTCGTGCCGATCCACCCCGAGTGTTTGATCGTGCCGCAATTATTGCGGTTAGGCAATGGCGCTTTAAAGCCGCTGTAATCAACGGGCAGCCCACTGCCACTGAACACGAACGAAAGATCCAGTTCACTCTGTCTAAGGCACCTTGAGATCTGCCGACGCTTGCTGTGGAGAGGGGGTTCGTGTGGCGTATCGACCCATGATCAGACCACCCTTGGTGGTTGTCGCGCTTCAGTAATCGAGTATTGCTTACTGCAACCACGGCAGAGTGAGGGGGCCTTGTGCAAAATTGAAGGGTGGATTTAGAGAACAGATCCCAGCCGCCTTGGTACTTGCCTCCAGCTGCGTAGAGGCATGATGCTGCTATGCTCCTAAACGGCAGGTGCTGCGGGAGT
>CAJXGK010000211.1 GCA_913053815.1 uncultured Rhodanobacteraceae bacterium | reverse complement strand
GGCTTACCAGGTAGCCATTCGCCGAGTCGAGCCTGCAGAATACCCAAGGCATCAGGTAAAGGCACGATCCACCGGTGCAGGCCGGCTGCAGCACATACCGCGTGCACAATCTCATCCAGACTCATTACCTCCGGACCACCCAGCTCAAAACTGCAACCGACGCCGGCGCCTCGATTCACACAATGCTCAACGGCGGCACAGACATCCTCCACGGCAACCGGCTGCAACTTGGCCGTAGCACACGCCAGAGGCAACACCGGAATCTTGCGCAACAACGCAAGAAACCGCGTAACCAAGCCATCGCCGCGACCAAACATGACCGATGGCTGATAAATAGTCCAGTCCAAACCCGAAGCCCGCACCACCCGCTCGGCCTCACCACGGGTGATCAGGTACAGCGAGGCCCCTTCACCGGCTCGTAAGGAACTCATCTGATGCAATCGCTGCACCCCAGCTTGCCGACAGGCGGCCACCAGGGTCGAGGCCAGATCGACATGCACCTTACGAAACGGCATCCCAGCACTCTCATTGAGAATGCCGATCAAATTCAGTACGGCATCAGCGCCGTGCAGGCAGTGCGCTAACGCGGTGCGATCGTACACATCGGCACTACACAACTCAAGGCCCGGCAGTAAGCTGAACTGACGATGTTTTTCACGGTTTCTGGAAAGAAGCAGTATCTGGTGACCGGCGGCACTAAGCCTTGGCAGCAGATGGCTGCCGACAAACCCGGTTCCACCCAAGATGACCAGACGTTGCGAATGCGAAGTCATATCGATCTCCTCCGGTCGGGCACCAAGTCTACCGCGATCGAGGCTTGACGACCTCCCGGCCTAGCTTAGGCAAGCCTTGCGCCAACCGATCACTGGCCTGACAACGCACTGATACACGCGGGCTGTCGTGGTCGCTGGGCCGATACAGACCGCCAAATGTCAGCATGCGCCGGCTCATCCGTACCGGTTGTCCATGCAAACGCCACCCATAGATGACGCTAAAGGCAAGCGTACTCTCCACATAGTTGCGAGTTTCGCGATAGGGTATGGTGGCAATGAATATATCCGTCGGCAAGGTACCACGCGCATCAACCCAACCGGTCACCGGATTGGCCCCGGCATTGTAAGCCGCACTGGCTAGCCACTGGCTACCAAACCTCATCGCCAGCTGCCCCAGATAGCGGGTGCCCAAGCCAATGTTTACGACCGGGTTCAGCAGGCTGGCAGCACCTTTCCAGGGCAAGCCACCGTGCTGCGCGATCTGTCTGGCGGTACCTGGCAGCAGCTGCATCAATCCTCGCGCATTCGCCGCCGAACGGGCATCGCGGGACCAGGCACTTTCGGCACGGATAATCGACAAAGTCCAAACCGGATCGACACCAGCTACCCGTGAGTCACCAAGAATCTGCTCACGCAACGATACTGGAAAACGCAGCGCATAATCGTTCCGCGCCACCCCCTGACCGAGGGCGAAGATAGCCCGGTCCACCCAACCCCGCCGATGGGCCAGCAAAACCGCCGCCTGGCGTTGGCTCCGGCTCAGTTGTGGCCAGACAGCCTGCCACTCACGGCGAGCCGACTGCAGATTACCCAGGGCATACCATGCAAATGACCGGGCCAGCCCTGCTACGTGCTGTACGGCCTGCAGGGCGGTATTGGGTAACGCCAGCTTACTCGGACACAGGGCGTAGGGTGCCTGGATCCGGTCGGCGGCCAGAAACCCCCAGTAATCGGCCTGCCGGGCCAGCTCCACAAAGCGGGCATTAGCTACCTTCTCATCACCCAGCGCCGCCAAAGCCCGGGCATCGAAATACTGCCATTCGCGCTGGCGACGCTGGGACCCGGACATATGGGTAATCGTCGTATGTACCACCTTCCAGTTCTGCCTGGCCAGAGCCACCCGTACCTGCCAGGCACGCGTTACCGGAGACTGTGCCCAGTTCGGCAAAGTCTGTAAAGCGGCCAGTGCGCCGGGTTTGAAATCAATAGCCTGAAATAGCGCTAGGGCTACCTCAATCCGAGCCCGCTGGTGACGATTGAAATGCAAATGCCTGCGCAAGCTTGAATAGGCCTGGCCTGCTGCTGCATCATCAGTACGTGCATAACGCTGCAACGCCAGACTCGCTGCAACACGACTACGCCGAGTATTCGGCCAACCCAGCGCGGCCTTGCTGGCCACAACGGGAGTCGTTAACGCTTGGGCAAAACGCAGTGCCACCACTTGTTGCTGCTTGGGCAGCCAGATAGCCAGGGTGCGGATGGTGGCCACCTGCCCAGTCGCCGTCGCCCGCTCAATCCGCGCCCATAACCGTACCGGACTCAGTAGCCCCTCGCTATGCGCCAGTTGCAGCAGCGGAGTGCAGGCGGCAGGTAACGCAGTCCGACTCCAGATTCGCTGCAATGGGGCATCGAAATGCAGTGATTTGCCCAGCCCAGCTCGAGCCTGCAGGGCTTGGCAGTCATAACTTATCCCCAGTCCAGGTTGATAGAAACGTAGATATCCGGCCCAATTCTTGCGCCGTACTAATGCATTCAGCCAGCTACGTCGCAAGGCCTTACCGGGCAGCAAATCGCCATAGCGATCCAGGTAGGCGATAATCAGCCCAGGACCTAGTAAACGGATGCGGGCCTGTAACCAAGCGGCCTGCAGGTACGGGTACAAAGGGTAATCCTGCAAGTCTCCGGCATAACTTTTCCAGTGCACATTCCCTTGCAGGGCCAGCGCATAGGCCTGGCGAAAATGAGCCCGCTGGGTTGTCAAGCCGGCGGCTTGCGCACACCCCGCACTGGCTGTGGCCAGTGCCAGCAACACTACGCTATACCAGGCCAGACGCTGAACGAGAACTTTGGGCTTAGGCATAAAAACCTCCATGGCAACCTCATCGGGCCGATCCGATGGCAAAGAATTGGCGCAGCATAGACCCTGCCATAGGAACCGTCGCCTGGACTGCCGGTTCCGGTACCGGAACCCATGGAGGACCTATCAATCCGGTCTGCATAGTGTATGGAACCACCCAGATGATTCAGCTGCTGCCCGACAGGCTATCGGCTATAGGGAGACCGCTTCATGACATTTCCTTTACTTTTATATTACTTTCATGTTAAAAAAACATGATTTTCTTCTGCCGATTCGAGGTAATTCTATGAAATTGCATTCCATACGCCGCCCTTCCATGGTTCTGATGTTGGCCATTGCGGCCGCACTGCCCATGGCCGTACAAGCCCAATCCACGACCCACAATAATGCCGCCAAGAAGGCAGCAAAAATCAAGAAGCTAGCTGCCGTTGAAGTGACCGGATCACGCATCCGCGGAGCCGACGTTGCCACCCAGGTTCCCGTACTAACCATCACCTCACAGGATATTCAGCAATCGGGACTGTCCAGCATCGGCGATATATTGCAGCAGCTTACGGCCTCCGGTTCGTCGTTGAATACCAAATTCAACTCGGCGGGCAACTTCGGTTTTCCACCTGATGGCAGCGGGGTAGGTTCCGGAACCTCTACGCTCAGTCTGCGTAATCTGGGGTCCAAACGCACTTTGGTTCTGGTGGACGGACTACGTTGGGTGAATGCGACGTCCGGCTCGGGTGTTTCAGCCTCCGTTGACCTCAACACTATCCCGGTCGGAATCATCCAACGTATCGAAGTGCTGCAAGACGGGGCCTCCGCCCTATACGGCTCTGATGCCATTGCCGGGGTGGTTAATATCATCACCAAACGCACCCAGAACGGTGCTGCAACCAATTTCTACGTGGGCAGCTATTCCGGTCTCAGTGGCGGTACCACCACCAGCGCTAATGCCTCACTGGGCGGACATAGCGATAAATATGACTTCTTCATCAACGTTAGCCATGTTAAGCAAGACAGCATCAGTTCCAGTGCCTGGTCCCAGGCCAGTGCAGAATGTGTGCCCGGAACCGGATTATCCAACTGCTCATCGGCAACGCCGACCGGTCGTTTTATTTTTATTTACCCGAATGCCCCGAAAAAGACTCCGTATATAGATGTAACTCTCAATGGGGCCTTCCCTAATGGGGCGACCTATCCGAGCGACTTCCACAACTGGAGCAATGCTGACCGCTTTAACTACTCGCCCTTCAATATGTTGCTGACACCGAGCAAGCGTAATGCCCTGTTTGCTTCGACCCGCTACCGTCTCAACAGCAACGTAACCTGGTACATGCGCAGTCTTTACAATCAGCGCACCTCGGTCAATGAGGCGGCCCCGGAACCGATCTTCCTCGGCCCGGGGGCCGGGACAGGTGGACTGGCTGATACCGTTATCAACGCCAGTGAAAAAAATATTGCTTACGGAACAGCCAATGGTTTTGTTCTCAAAGAAAAAAAT
>CAJXGK010000210.1 GCA_913053815.1 uncultured Rhodanobacteraceae bacterium | reverse complement strand
TTGATCTTTTGAGGCGAATAGTGGTTCTATTTAACGATAAAGAGCGAAAAGATGGACTGATTTTCCACTGCCGTAGTAGATTCTTCCCAAGTCCGACAAGCTCCTAAGTTATACGGGAAAAGACGGCGATGAGACAAACGCTCCACGGCTACAACGCGGCCCCAGGCATGGCCCTGGGCCGGGTACGCATGGTGGAGCCCCGGCGTTTGCATCTGGATAGCCGGCCCCTCGAAGCCAACGCCACCACCACAGAAATCGAACGGCTTGATGGGGCCATCGCCAAGGCCCGCGATGAACTCCAGGCCTTGCGCTCACAGCTCCGAGGGGTGCTGGCCCGAGAGGCCGACCCGTTCCTCGATACCCATGCCCTGCTACTCGAAGATCCGGAACTGCTCTCCGGGCTCTACGATATGATCCGCAAAGGACACTATCGGGCTGAGAATGCGCTACTAGCGCAGCGAGACCGGCTGGCCGCCGTCTTCGAGGCCATGGATGATCCCTACCTGCGTAGTCGTCGTGAAGATCTTGATCACGTGATCGACCGGGTCCTGGCGGCTCTCGAACCGGGCGAAGCCAGTGCTGAGGAACGCCGCCTAGCCGCACGTGTCGGCGAACTGCTGGTCGTCGAGAATCCATCCCCGGCCGACATCGCCGCCCTGGCAAGAAAAGGACTACAGGGTGTCATTGCCGGCCTCGGCAGCCGCTACTCGCATGCGGCCATCCTCGCCCGTAGCCTGCACCTGCCCATGCTAATCGGGGTCCATGATGCACTCGATTGTATGCGCGACGGCGACCTCGTTCTGCTTGATGCCGAGTCGAGGGAAGCCGTCCTGCACCCTGCCGCCCAGGATCTGGCCCGCTACCGCAACTGGCAGCGGCAACGGGCGCAAAGTGCCCGCCAACCCGCCATCACTCATGGCCCATGCTTTTCACATGATGGGGTTGAGCTGTTCCTGTATGCCAATGCCGAGTTGCCCCACGAGATTGAAGAAGCGCATCAGTACGGTGCCGCAGGGATCGGCTTGTACCGTACCGAGCTTCTTTACCTGAGTCGTCCCAACCTACCGAACGAGGACGAGCAATATGCCACCTTGCGCGAGCTGGTGTTGGGTCTTTGTGGCAAGCCCGCCACGATACGAACCCTTGATCTGGGCGCCGACAAGACCGCAGGTACCGGCCTCGCGGGTCGCAGTGAACCGAACCCGGCTCTGGGGGTGCGTGGAGTGCGTATGTCGCTGCGTCGCCCCGAGATTTTCCGTACCCAACTGCGAGCCATTCTCCGCGTTGCGGCTTTGGGGCCTCTGCGCATCTTGATCCCCATGGTCAGCTTGGCCGGGGAGATGTGTGAAGTCCGGACTCTAGCCCAGGCCTGCCTGGAAGAGCTACGTAAAGAAGGTATCGCGGTCGCCGAGCAACTGCCGCCCATCGGCGCCATGATCGAAGTACCGGCGGCGGCCTTTGGAATTCGCGGATTGTTGAAAGAAGTCGATTTCCTCGCCGTGGGTACTAATGATCTGGCTCAATACGTGCTGGCCGCCGATCGTAACAATGGCGAACTGGCCGATCTCTACGATCCGCGCCACCCTGCTCTACTGCGTCTGGTCGCCCTGGTTATCAGTGTCGCCAACCGCGCCGGAAAACCAGTCAGTGTGTGCGGTGAAATTGCCGGCGATCCCACCTGTGCCGCACTGCTGCTCGCCCTGGGGGTCACCGAATTCAGCATGTCACCGTCCCGGCTGCCGGCTATGCGCGAGCAGTTGGCACGTCTCAATGTGCATACCCTGCGCAGCCTGGCTCCACGTCTGAAACGGGCCACGGACCTACAGGAAGTCGAATCTCTGCTGCACCCAATCGTTACGGCGACCGATTGACTGTTACGCTTGTGTGGCAACGCCTCCACACCGATACGGCAATAATGCAGTTGCTGCCAACCGGATATGAGTATGGTCGAAACCAGCCGCGAAACCCGCATCGCTGAACGTCTGAAACTGTTGGCCAATGCGTTGGAATCCGGCCGGTTGGGACCGGTACGACGCCTGATCAATACTCTCACCCCCGCGGAAATCGCCAACCTGCTGGAGTCATTGCCACCTGCCAAGCGCGAGGTGGTTTGGGGATTAGTCGATCCCAGCGACGATGGCGAGGTTCTCGTTCACGTCAATGACGAAGTTCGCGAGAGCCTGCTGCGCGGCATGGACGACGATGAAATCGTCGCCGCAGCCGGTAGCCTCGAACTCGATGATCTGGCCGAACTCATCGACGATCTGCCCGCCACCGTCGTGGACCAGTTACTCAAGTCCATGGATCGCCTGCATCGCGACCGTCTGGAACATATGCTGGCCTACCCCGAAGGGACTGCCGGGCGCTTGATGAACACCGATGTAGTCACCGTCCGCGCCAACGTCTCGGTGGATGTCGTACTGCGCTACCTACGCCTGCGGGGTGAACTTCCCGAATCCACCGATACCCTGTACGTGGTGAGCCGCCGCGGTACCCATCTTGGCCAACTACGCCTAGCCCGTCTGCTGACCGCCGATCCGGACACACCGCTCAATCGCATCATGGATGAAAACCTTGCGGCAATCCGTGCCGACACCTCTGAAGATCAGGTGGCGGAACTGTTCGCCGACCACGATTGGTACAGTGCCCCAGTGGTCGATGCCAACAATGTTCTGCTGGGCCGGATCACCATTGACGACGTGGTCGATATCATTCGTGCCCAGGCGGAGCATCAAGTCTACGGGGCCGCCGGTCTGGATGAGGAGGAGGATCTGTTTGCGCCGGTACGACGCAGTGCCCGACGCCGAGCCATCTGGTTGGGCATCAATTTGTTGACGGCGTTCTTTGCTTCATGGGTGATAGGCAACTTTGAGCCGGTATTGCAAAAAGTGGTGGCCACCGCCGTACTTATGCCCATCGTCGCCAGCATGGGCGGCATCGCCGGTACCCAGACCCTAACCATCATGGTGCGAGCACTGGCCCTGGGCCAGGTGGGCTTTACCAATGCCCTGCCGCTGCTGCGCAAGGAGGTGCTGGTGGGGATTGCCAACGGGGTGCTTTGGGCGTTAGTGGTCGGCAGCTTGTCATGGCTGGTATTTCATGATTCGATGCTATCGTTGGCTTTTGGCGCAGCCATGATCATCAACCTTCTGGCGGCCTCATTATCAGGTGTGTACATCCCCTTGATTCTGAAGCGAATCGGGGTCGACCCGGCACTCGCCGGGGGGGTCATCCTGACCACGGTCACCGACAGCTGTGGCTTTGCCTCGTTTCTCGCTCTGTCTACCTTGCTGCTTCTGCATTGAGCGCCGAGCTCAGAAACGCCTCAATCAGCACCCCACGGTAACGGCCCTGCACCAGTACCAGAGACAGGCTCCGCTGTAGATCGAGAAACGGGGTATCCAGACACACAATATCCCCTACTGCAAGCGCATCACGTACGGCTACTTTGGGCAAGCAAGCCAAACCAAGACCGGCGATGACCGCTTGTTTGATCGCCTCACTATGGCCCAGCTCTAGAACATTTACACCTGCCGGCAGGCGCATCAGTTCATGCTCAACCAGGGCCCGTGTCGCCGACCCGTGTTCGCGTAGGATCCAGCGCACGCCGGCAAAATCAGCGGGCTGCAGGGGAACCTTGTGGGCCAGAGGATGATCGGAACGCGCGCACACCACTAGACGATCTTCACGCCAGGGCAGCACATCGATACCCACCTGCATCACCGGACCCTCAACGCATCCGACATCCAGGCTGTAATCCAGCAATTTATTAAGAATATGCTTGGTATTGTCTACGGCCAGACAAATTCCCACGGCGGGATGTGCCGATACGAAATCACCTAGCAGTTCACGCACCCGGTAACTGCCCACGGTGTTGCTGGCGCCGACATGCAGGTCACCACAAAGCGCCTGCCCATCATTAAAGTGACTGATGTTTTCGATTTCCTGCAGTTTCCGAAGCGTATCCTGAGCTAATGGCAACAGATTGCGTCCACATTCATTCAGATGCAGCCTTTGGCTGACCCGCTCGAACAATCTCACGCCAATGCGCCTCTCCAGACCGGCCAAAGCCATGCTGGCCGCCGGTTGGGTAAGGTGCAGACAATCCGCCGCCGCACGTACGCTACCGGTGGTCGCAATGGTGACGAAGACTTCCAGTTGCCGTGGACTAATGCCTATCATAAGGACATCTTATCGCGATGATAAAAAATAGCGTATTTGCATACGGGCTGGCAGCTTCGAAAATAAGCAATCCTGTAGCTAAATCGGTCTTGCCTGATGCCCGCTTCCCCATCCCCCCCCGAGGCGGCGCTGCGACGCAGCTTTCCCCATCACCTGCTACGCATCATCCCTGGTTTAGCGCTAGCTCTGGCCATCGGCGCGCTGGGCCTAT
>CAJXGK010000209.1 GCA_913053815.1 uncultured Rhodanobacteraceae bacterium | reverse complement strand
CTGCATAGTACCGGGTATTCGATTTTTTAATACGCGCAGTCTGACAATCCCAACACTCAGCGCCGGTGCCGCACATAGGAAAGCGGATTGACCGGATGACCGTGATAGCGGACTTCAAAATGCACATGGGGGCCGGTTGAACGACCGGTAGATCCCAGCAGAGCGATTTCCTGACCCACCCGGACCCGTTCGCCTACATGCACCAGTATCTTCTCAGCATGGCCGTACAAGGTTGAATAGCCATTGCCATGATCGATAGCCACCGCATTGCCGTAACCCCCACGCCAACCCGCATAAGTAACGATTCCAGCCGCCACGCTATCAATGGGGGTGCCTATGCGTGCAGCGATATCCAGACCGGGATGAAATTCGATACCCCCCCCGAACGGATCGGGCCGATCCCCGAAATACGAATCGATGTAGCCACCTCTCACCGGCATGCCGGTGGGTTTTGCGGCCACATCCAGTTTGCGGTTGAGCATCAGGTTTTCCAGAACATGCAGACGGGTTTTCTGATCCTGGAATTTCTTGTTAAGCTTAGAAATACTCTTGCTAAGATCCGGTGGCAATAGATAGGCTTCCTGCTGTACCGGTGCCGGGCCACCCACGCCCGGACTGTGGCTGAAATCGAATTCGGCCCCCCCCAGCTTACCGGCACGCGCCAAACGTTCTCCGAGTGCATCAAGCCGGTAGGACTGAGCCTCAAGCAGACCCAACTTGACCGCCAGAGCATTCACATCACGCTGGGCCTGCTGGCGAATGTTGCTGACCGAATGGTGTTGTTGGGCGATTTGCCAGCGTAATGACTGCACCTCATTGTGCATGCGGTCTGGGGGGCTGTAGATCAGCCAAGTCATAGCAATACCCAGCGCCATCAAGCTCAATACGACCACCACCAAGCCGGCCACAACCAGGGCGCGATTCCTCATATTGCGTAAATCAAGCGTAATCGGAGTTTTGTGTGAGTTCGAGACCAGTATGATATTCATGCCATTATATAATTCTGCTGTTATTGTTTTGGTCGTCTATGCACCATCCATCCAAACCAGATGGCCCCGTTGCCATTACCGACTGTGCCGGACTATCCAAGTTGTTCAGTCAGGCTCGTGAACTGGAGACCCTCGATCGGCACTTCCGCGAGCCCCTGCCCCACCAACTCAGTGAGCAGGTTCGTCTGGCCTCCATCCATGGGCCTCGCATCGTATTTGTAGCATCTACTTCCGCCTGGGCCTCACGTTTGCGCATGCAACAGCGGCGCATCTTGGAAACCGCACGCTTCCTTGGGATCGCGGTGCATTCCCTGCGTGTGAAAGTAGTCCCTTGGCCTGCATCAATGCCTGCAGCGGCTCAACACAAACCACTTTCAGGGGCAGCGGCGGCCCATCTGCGTACCGCGGCAGCCATGGCCGACGATCCGGACATGTGCTCTCGACTGCTCGCCCTGGCCGCCCTGGCCGACACCGATAACGAGACTTAAAACTAACCCCCTGCCGGCGACCCCGCCTGGATCGCCGTCATAAACTTTTACTTAAGTCAGGTCGCCTGAGCCGGATGCACATAGGAAATCGGCACCTGCTCCGGATCCACAAAGGTGACTTCTTCCCAAGCCGCCGTATCGGCCATGAACGTACGTAACAAACGATTGTTGAGTTCATGTCCGGATTTGTGCCCATAGAAGGCACCAATCAGGCTATGTCCGAGCAGATACAGATCACCGATGGCATCAAGAATTTTGTGCTTGACGAACTCGTCCTCATAACGCAGTCCATCTTCATTGAGTACCCGATAATCATCCAGCACGATAACGTTATCCATCGAGCCGCCCTTACCCAGATTCTTTTCGCGCAGCATTTCGACATCGCGCATGAATCCAAAGGTACGCGCCCGGCTCACTTCCTTGACAAATGAAGTAGTGGAAAAGTCGATTTCTGCGTGTGAGGTCCGAGGACTAAAAATCGGATGTTTGAACTCAATGGAAAATCCCACCTTGAATCCGTCAAATGGCTGGAATCGAGCAAGTTTATCGCCATCACGCACTTCAACAGACTTGAGAATACGAATAAAACGCTTCGCTGCGTTTTGCTCCTCGATCCCCGCCGACTGCAGGAGAAAAACGAAGGGCCCGGCACTTCCATCCATGATCGGAACTTCGGGCGCAGACAGGTCAACGTAAGCATTATCGATACCCAAACCGGCCATCGAGGAAAGCAAGTGCTCAATCGTCCCGACCCGCACCCCGTCACGGATCAGAGTGCTGGAAAGCTGGGTATCACCCACAAACTCGGAACGTGACGGAATCTCAACAGGTAGGCTTAGATCGGTTCGTCGAAACACGATTCCGGTATCCGGGGCCGCTGGACGTAGCGTCATGTATACCTTTTCGCCGGTATGTAAGCCCACGCCGGTGGCGCGGATGACATTTTTCAAGGTGCGCTGCTTAATCATTGTTGTATCGCTTCATGGCAGCTGGGGGGGACTTAATCAGTCGGACTGTATCATAAATTTTAGGTTATCCAAAACAGCCCCGGCCACCCCAATCGATTACCGCCGTGTCCCTGTCACCTCCAGGGACAGGACGTCAGGAGGTGGTGGGACAACGGTTAAGCCGGTGGTCTGGTGGGTCAGGGATGAACCGATTAACCCCGGAGGACAGCATCCTGAACCTTCCCTGGCCATCGTTAAACCGACCTGTTATTTATAACCTTGAATCGGCAGTTTCCGGCTCGCAGCCTCCCTCTGACACGGTCCTCTTTCTAACTCCGACTGGCGACTAGTCGGCTTGTTTTCGCAAAAAGGTGGGAATATCGATGTAATCCACGGCTGCGGCCTTGTCTTTGGGTAATGGGACCGGTCCTACCTTGGCTGATTCGACCGCCCGGGTCCGGGGCACGGCCGGCACCACTTGCGGTTGTGTCGACATAATTATGTTGGGGCTGGTTCCAGTACGCAGTCGTTCGGTATGCGACCGTGGCGATGCAGCAAGACTCTCTTCGCGCGGCATCGTCGATACCGCCGGCTGCTGGACCGTACCCCGGTTGAGGCCGGTCGCCACCACCGTAACCCTGACTTGTTCCTGCATTTCCGCATCCATGACCGTCCCAATGACCACGGTGGCATCTTCGCTGGCAATATCATGCACTACGCGCCCGATCTCGTCGAACTCACGCATACTAAGATTCGGACCAGCGGTAATGTTGACCAAAATACCGCAGGCTCCTGCCAGATTGACGTCTTCCAGTAATGGGTTACTAATGGCCGCCTCGGCGGCAGCCTGAGCGCGATCATCACCTTGTGCGATACCGCTGCCCATCATGGCCATGCCCATTTCACTCATAACGGTACGCACATCAGCGAAATCGACATTGATCAGACCGGGTCGGGTGATTAGATCGGCAATACCCTGTACGGCACCGAGCAGCACGTCGTTGGCCGCCTTGAACGCAGTAATAACCGTGATGTCACGCCCCAGTACGGTAAGCAATTTCTCATTTGGAACGGTAATCAGCGAATCGACAAATTGGGCCAAATCCTCAACGCCCTTCAGGGCCAACTGCATGCGCCGCCGCCCTTCAAAGGGAAAGGGTTTGGTGACAACCGCAACGGTGAGAATGCCTTTTTCCTTGGCCAGCTGCGCCACCACCGGGGCCGCACCGGTTCCCGTCCCCCCCCCCATGCCGGCGGTGATAAACACCATGTCGGCCCCATCGAGCATTTCCTCGATCATCTCCCGATCTTCAAGTGCCGCCTGTCGACCCACTTCGGGATTGGCCCCCGCACCCAGGCCTTTGGTGACATTCGCTCCCAGTTGTACGGTTATCGGTGCACCGCAATTTTTCAATGCTTGGGCATCGGTATTGGCGCAGATGAATTCCACTCCATCAATCTCCGCACCCAGCATATGGCCTACGGCGTTGCCGCCGCCCCCACCGATACCGATGACTTTAATCATCGCATTCGGCTCAAGTTTTTCAACCATTTCGAACATGTCCCGTCCTCCGGTTACGACTGCATTACATGACCCGCCAGCGGGCTCCTTGCCCCTATGCGGAAATTCGACATCACTGTCGATGACGACGCCTCCTGCCTCATCAGAAATTCTTATTCAGCCAAGCTCGCAAGCGGTCGATCACTCGCTCGACTCCACTACCCGGTAACGTCGCTTCACTACGCATACCGTGCAGCACCAACCCAACGGCAACCGAATGGGTCACTCCACACACCGCTTCCGCCTTGCCACCCTGGAGCTGAGGCCGACCCATCCTGACCATTTTGTGAAAGACCTCTTCGGCCAAATCCAAAGCCCCTTCCATGGGAACCGAACCACCGGTCAGGACCACTCCGGAAGGAATCTTGTCGATCAATTCCGCCCGGATCAGCTCCTGGCGGGCCAGGGAC
>CAJXGK010000208.1 GCA_913053815.1 uncultured Rhodanobacteraceae bacterium | reverse complement strand
GTTGAAAACCTAATGTGGGTTGGATTCCGCGTTCATCACCTTCGGGCAATAACGGCGTGGTTTCGTGCAGGAATTCGGTGAGGTCACGCTTGAGTTCATCGACGTCCGCACCGCAGGCCTGCAATGCGCTATTGCTGGTGGGGTTGTCAATCAAGGCCAGCAGCAGGTGCTCCACGGTCATGAACTCGTGACGTTGCGCACGAGCATCCTTATAACATTGGCCTATGGTGAGTTCGAGGTCCTTGCTAAACATGGTGATACTCTTAATCGTCTACACCAAATATGGAGTCCATCTATAACTTTTCCATCGTGCACATCAACGGATGCTGATTGGCAAGAGAATACTCGTTGACATGATTGACTTTCGTTTCAGCTACTTCACGGGTAAATATCCCACATACACCCTTACCACGGTGATGTACTTGCAGCATGATCTGCACAGCACGTTCCTGGTTCAGGCTGAAAAAGTTACGCAACACATCCACGACAAACTCCATCGGGGTGTAATCGTCGTTCAGAAGCACCACCTGATACATTGCCGGGCGCGCGAGGTCAGGCCGTGAGGTTGCCACGGTCACGCCGGTTTCATGTTCTCGGTCTCGTTCAGATTCGTGACTCATGCCTGCCAGATCGTGACTCTATCGGTTTTGAGTATACCCCTGCATTGAGGCGAATCGGGTCTTCGAACCGGCAACATAAAGCTCTGTTCATCTGCCAGGAGCGCGACTCATGAATTCAATCCAGTCCTGGGCGTGGCCCCTGCCTATCGCGATGCCCACCCCCGGTCCATATCGCCCGAACTCTATCGGGACCGAAGCCGTTGTACTGCGCTTCGCGGCAAGCGGGAGTGTCTGAAATGAAGATCATGGTGGGTCTGTCCGGTGGGGTCGATTCATCCGTCGCGGCCTTGCTTCTGCAACGCCAGGGACACGATGTATGCGCCATGTTCATGCACAACTGGAATGATCCTGGTGGTAAAGGTTCAGCTTGCCAGGCCGATAAAGACCGCAAGGACGCGACAAGAATTGCCGGTCAATTGAACATTCCCATTCATATTCGCGATTTCAGTCAGAACTATTGGGATGACGTATTTCGCCATTTCCTGGACGAGTATGCAGCAGGACGCACCCCTAATCCCGATGTCCTGTGCAATCGCGAAATCAAGTTCAAAACATTTCTGCAAGCTGCCATCGACCTGGGGGCCGGATGCATTGCCACCGGGCATTATGCCCGGATCCGCAAGCACCAAGGACACTATCAACTGCTACGGGGCTGTGACCCAGACAAGGATCAGAGCTACTTCCTGCATACGCTAGGGCAACAACAGTTGGCCCAAGCCTGTTTTCCAATCGGCGATCTGCGCAAACCACAAGTCCGGGAGCTGGCCAGACAAGCTGGATTTGCCACTTATGATAAAAAGGACTCGACCGGCGTTTGTTTCATTGGTGAGCGTGACTTTCGTAAGTTTCTCGCCCATTACCTTCCGGCCCAACCGGGCTTCATTCTCGACACGCAAGGGCACCCGCTCGGCGAACACCCCGGGGCACTTTATTTCACCCTCGGTCAGCGCCAGGGTCTGGGACTTGGTGGCGTGCAAGGTGCGCACCAGGCACCATGGTATGTGGTGGGTAAAAATGTAACTCATAATACCCTGACTGTTGCCCAGGGAGATGCTGGACATTGGCTGGATGCCCTGCGTCTACTCACCTCACAGCCAAGCTGGGTAGCAGAAAAGCCACCCGGTAAATCATTTCTTTGCACGGCCAAAACCCGCTACCGGCAGCCCGATCAGAGTTGCCAAGTACAGGTTCTAGATGACCATTGTGAAGTCATTTTCGAACAAGCTCAGCGAGCCCCCACCCCAGGCCAGGCCGTGGTGTTCTATGCTGAAGAGCTCTGTCTTGGTGGAGCAACCATCGAGGCCACCGACGCCGCCTTCGGCGGCCTGGAAGCCAGTACATGAATGAAGAACTTGTCGTAGCCCTCGCCGGACTGTTCCAGGGCACCACTCTGGTCCGTGAGCTGGCGACCCAGGGCCGCTGTGACCCGGTTGTCCTCGAGCGCAGTCTGGCCAGCGTGCTGCGTATCGACGCGGCATCAACTGCTGATGTATACGGAGGTCTGGAAGGAGTCCAGCGTGGACTTGAAGTCCTATTGGCGCAGCTTGACCAGTCCAATCCCGACCCAGCCATGACCCGGATCGTGCTGACCATCATGCGGATCGAACGACGTCTGATGGGCCACCACGGAATGCTCCAACACTTGCAGGAAGGATTACGCGGGGCGCAACGCCAAGCCGATCATTTTGGCAGTCCTGCCCATCCTGCCGTTATTGCCCGTCTCGCCGGACTCTACGTAGAAACCGTCTCCACGCTACGTCCCCGAGTTTTAGTGAGTGGTCATCCCACCTATCTCAACCAACCATCCGTCGTCGAACGGATCCGTGCCGCATTACTCGCTACCGTACGCTCAAGCGTACTGTGGCACCAACTGGGAGGACGCCAATGGCGTCTGCTTCTGTATCGGCGGCGAGCCTGCATGCTGGCCCGCGGTATGCTCACCCAACAGAAGCTCGATCGGGGCTGACCTGCGAGGCTAGAAAAATTAAGCGATAATAACCGGCCCAGCTCAGCGCCGCGGCCACTCCATGGCCCGCCCCCCATCTTCAACACCACCAGGAGTCGGTAATGAAAGACACCTTCCAGACCCGCGAAAGCATCAACATCCATGGCCATAGCTATCAAATTGCCAGCCTGAAAAAACTTGGCCAACGCTTCGATTTAGGCCGACTTCCGTATTCGATGAAAATTTTGCTCGAAAACCTACTGCGTCACGAAGATGGAATCAACGTTACCGACACAGAAATCGAAGCTGTTGCCAACTGGGACGCCAGGAAAGAGCCCGATACCGAAATCGCCTTCATGCCGGCCCGAGTCATCCTGCAGGATTTCACCGGGGTACCGTGTGTGGTCGATCTCGCCGCAATGCGTGATGCCATGCGCCAGCTCGGTGGTGATCCGAAAAAGATCAATCCCCAGGCTCCATCCGAACTGGTCATCGACCATTCGGTACAAGTGGATGTATTCGGATCCGAGGACGCCTTGGAAAAGAATGTTGAAATCGAGTTCCGGCGCAACCAAGAGCGCTACAGCTTTCTGCGCTGGGGCCAAAACGCCTTTGATAACTTCAGAGTCGTACCGCCACGCACCGGTATCGTGCATCAGGTCAATCTGGAACGGCTGGCCCGGGTAGTGATGAGCAGCGAAGGCAACGGCGACAACTGGATTTATCCCGATACCGTATTTGGTACCGACTCCCACACCACCATGATCAACGGCCTGGGGGTACTTGGTTGGGGGGTTGGCGGCATTGAGGCCGAAGCCGCCATGTTGGGTCAGGCATCTTCCATGCTGATCCCCCAGGTGGTCGGTTTCAAACTCAATGGCAAACTTGCCGAAGGCATCACCGCGACCGACCTGGTGCTCACGGTCACCCAAATGTTGCGCAAGCTCGGGGTGGTTGGCAAGTTTGTTGAATTTTATGGTGACGGACTGCAAAATCTGCCACTCGCCGAC
Organism: uncultured Rhodanobacteraceae bacterium; assembly: GCA_913053815.1. Classification (GTDB taxonomy): domain Bacteria; phylum Pseudomonadota; class Gammaproteobacteria; order Xanthomonadales; family Rhodanobacteraceae; genus Metallibacterium. The sequence continues at coordinate 827 of CAJXGK010000208.1, read as the reverse complement.
CGCGCCACAATCGCCAACATGGCCCCGGAATATGGGGCCACCTGTGGCATCTTCCCTATCGATCAGGAAGCCATCAACTATCTGCGCCTGTCGGGACGTGACGAACAACATATTGCCCTGGTGGAAGGCTACGTCAAGGCCCAGGGCCTATGGCATGACGCCAGTACCCCGGTACCCGAGTTCACCACCACGCTGGAACTGGATCTCGCTGAAGTGCACCCGTCCATGGCCGGGCCGAAGCGCCCGCAGGATCGAGTCCTACTGGAAGATGTCCGAGAAAACCTGCAGCAAAGTCTGGCCGTCCTCACCGCTAACCGCACCCGGAACCATGCCGAAGCCCGCTTTTCCAATGAAGGCGGCGGCATGGCCGTCGGACATCCCGTCGGCAATGGCTCATCCTCGGTACGCGTCACCCGCAATGGTGAGACCTTCGAGTTAGGCGATGGTGCCGTGGTGATCGCTGCAATCACTTCATGTACCAATACGTCCAACCCCGCCGTCATGCTGGGAGCAGGCATCATGGCCCGCAAGGCAGCGGCCCTAGGTCTCAAGGCCAAGCCCTGGGTGAAGACTTCGATAGGCCCCGGATCCAAGGTGGTTACGGATTATCTGCAAAAGACCGGACTGCTCGTCGATTTAGAAAAGATTGGTTTCTATATTGTCGGTTATGGCTGTACCACCTGCATTGGCAACTCCGGTCCACTCCCCACTGAGATCAGCCAGGCCATTGGCGAAGGTGACTTGGCCGTGGCTTCGGTATTGTCAGGCAATCGCAATTTCGAGGGCCGGGTCCATGCCGAAGTCAAGATGAATTACCTGGCTTCGCC
>CAJXGK010000207.1 GCA_913053815.1 uncultured Rhodanobacteraceae bacterium | reverse complement strand
ACCATAGCCCCCGGGATCCCTTCACGGATTACAACCCGTTAGCCGGCTCCCTATCACCTGCTATGGCAGGTATAATGGAGTCGCACAGAAACTTCCGGGATCAGAGAAATCTCGCAAAAACCTTGTCAAGTACTTTTTTCAATTTTCTTCACTGAATAGTTACATCAATCGTTGGATCGCGACGCTTGGTGTCACTAATTGGATTCGACAATGCAAAAAAGCTGTTTCCCGCAGTCCAACCAGATACACCTTTTTCGCTGGTGACTCTTGGTGACAATCCAGGTGAGGTTGAATTGGCACACTACATTCTTAGCATCGAAGATCTGAATGATTCTCGACGTCGATTCACCATGAGTGCGGAGGGGTTTGCACTTCTCAATCCCAACACCCTGACCTGCCCGGTGTTTCGCGCCCGCCACGACGCCGAGTTGACCCGCGCGATCTACCAACGCGTACCGGTACTGATCCGCGAGGCCCGGGGCGGGCAGCCGGAGCAGAATCCCTGGAGCATTCGATTCATGCAGGGTACGCACAACATGTCCAGCGACAGCCACCTATTCGCCGATCGCCCCGGCGAGGGCCGGCTGCCGCTGTACGAGGCCAAAATGATTCACCAGTTCGACCACCGCTGGGCCGGCTACCGAGTGGAGGCGGGCAAGGCCGTGGCCGCCAATGTGCCGCTGGCCGACAAGCAGGACCCCGACTATACCGTCACCCCACGCTACTGGGTGGACGCAGTGGAGGTACACCAGCGGCTTGCCGACAAGGCTTGGGAGAAGGGCTGGTTGCTGGGCTGGCGGGATATTACCAACGCGACCAACGAACGCACGGTGATTGCGAGTGTGATGCCGGTTGCGGGAGTCGGCAACCAGATGCCGCTGATGTTTCCCGGCGAGCAACAGGACAAGCGGATGTATGCCGCATTAGTTGCCAACTTGTCCTCACTCGCGCTGGACTTCTTTGCTCGGCACAAGGTCGGCGGTACCCATCTGAATTTCTTCATTGCAAAGCAGATGGCAGTGCTACCCCCCGACGCCTATACCGAAACCGACCTCGCCTTCATCGTCCCGCGGGTTCTCGAACTCACCTACACCGCTTGGGACTTACAGCCCTGGGCACAGGACCTCGGCTACCACGGCGCGCCCTTCGCCTTCGACCCCGAGCGCCGCGCCGTGCTGCGCGCCGAACTCGACGCCTGGTATGCCTGGGCCTATGGCCTCAGCCGCGACGAACTGCGCTATATCCTCGACCCCGCCGACATCGAAGGCCTCGACTACCCCTCCGAAACCTTTCGCGTGCTGAAGAAAAACGAACTGCGCGACTTCGGCGAATACCGCACCCAGAGCCTGGTGCTCGAAGCCCGGGATGGGCTGCAAGGCAAAGACCTGCCCCTCGCGTCACAAGGAGCTTCAGAATGACAGATCCGGCCTTTCTGACTCGCGTGGTACTGCGTAACTACAAGAGTATTGGTAACTGTGATGTTCATTTGCAGCCGCTGACCTATCTGGTGGGTGCCAATGGATCGGGCAAGAGCAATTTTGTCGACGCGCTTCATCTGGTGCGGGATGCGCTGAATGGTTCGCTTGACCATGCTCTGAATGAGCGCGGTGGATTGTCGGAAGTGCGCCGGAGGTCCAGTGGGCACCCGACCCATTTCGGCATACGGCTGGAATTTATGTTGCCGGGCGAGGTTTCGGGGCGCTATGCGTTCAATGTGGGCGCACTGAAAGGCGGTGGTTATGAGGTGCAAACTGAGGAGTGTGTGATCGAAGGCGTGGGCAAGGTGCCGTATTACAGGATCGAGCGAGGTGAATTGAAACAGAGTAGCGAGGACGCCTTTCCGGCCGTCACGGCGGATCGTCTGGCACTCGTGGCGGTATCGGGTATGAAGGCATTTCGCCCGCTGTTCGATGCGCTCACGTCCATGGGGTTCTATAACCTCAATCCCAAACTGATGCGTGAATTGCAAAAACCGCAGGAAGGCCGTCTGCTCAAACCGATTGGCGAAAATATCGCCAGTGTGATCGGCCATCTTGAGCGCGTCGCACCGGAACAGCTTCAAATCATTCAGGACTATTTGCAGACCGTCGCACCCATGGTGCAGGGCGTCGAGCGCAAATCGATCAGCTCGATGGAAACGCTAGAGTTCCGCCAGGACATGGCGGGGTCGAATCACCCCTGGCGATTTCTGGCACAGAGCATGTCAGACGGCACGCTCCGGGCCTTGGGTGTAATCACCGCATTGTTTCAAGGGAACCGTGATTATGCGCCAACATTGGTGGCCATAGAAGAACCCGAGACGGCATTACATCCGGCGGCAAGTGCGGCCCTGCGAGAGGCGCTGATCAGGGCTTCCGAACATACGCAGATCGTTATTACCAGTCACAGCCCCGATCTTCTGGATGACCATGAGCTGAGTGCGGACTCTCTGTTGGCAGTGGTCTCGGAAAAGGGCGAGACCAAGATTGCGTCACTCGATACTGCTTCACGCAAGGTGATGCATGATCATCTGTTTTCGGCAGGCGAGTTGCTCCGTTTAAATCAGTTGGCCCCCGATCCGGATGTACTTGCGAACCAGGCGCACAGCCAGCCGGATTTGTTTGGAGAGGGCGAATGATGAGTAGGGTTGTTACAATTGTCGAAGGACATGGAGAGGTTGCGGCGTTTCCTGTACTGCTTCGACGACTGTGTGAGTGGCGCACGCCCAATGTCCAGATGCATGTTCCGAATCCGATTCGAGTGCGTCGAGACCGTTTTCTGAACCGCGAGGGAGAGTTCAAGCGACATCTCTTGCTGGCGGCACAAAAATGCGGAGACGATGGCTGGGTGCTTGTCCTGTTGGATGCCGATGACGATTGTCCGGCGGAGTTAGGTGAGGAGATTTTGCGACGTGCACAGAGATATGTGTCTCATCGCCGGGTCTCGGTCGTGTTGGCGAACCGTGAATATGAATCTTGGTTTATTGCCGCCGCCGAATCGCTGCAAGGCTGCCGAGGATTCGTCTTTGGACCTAGTGATGCTATTGATGCAGAAAGACCACGCGATGCGAAAGGCTGGATGCGCCAGCGGATGGTGAGCGGGTCCTACGGCGAAACCACAGACCAACCAGCCTTTTCTGCACGTATGGATTTACAGCAAGCATTTTCGGGTAGCCGCTCCTTTCGAAAACTTTGCGGCGAGTGGCTGAAGCAGATGCAGCCTGTGAACGGATCGGAATGAGCATACTCGAGGTTTTTTGCATGAACCCGCTACCGCATGCCCTGATCGAAAAGGCTAGTAACGACCACGGCTTTGAATACGTGCTTCCCAGTGATGAGGATGACGTGTACTTGGCATCGGCCCTGCATCGGGCGCAGGTACGCATCGTCTCCGAGGAGAGCGGGTTTGCGCTGACGTTCCCGTCAGCGGGTTTCCGCCTTCTGCCTATCGAGTTGGCCAGAACCTTGCCGACGGCTGTTGTGCCAAGTGACCGCTTTGTCGCCGTCGATCTGGAAGCGCTGGGGATCGTACTGCGCCGTGCCGCCGAACTCGCGCGGCCTTGCCCAATCAGGCGGCAGTGGACTTCGAGGCTGCATTCACGACCGAACTGGCGCAGTTTCCTCCTGAACTGGTTCGCGGCACCGAGGTGGAACGCTTGGTACGCCAGCGCGTCGGCCAGCAGACCTTTCGCCAAGCCATGCTCGACTACTGGGGTGGCGCCTGCGCGGTGACCGGCATTGCCATTCCCGATGTGCTGCGGGCCAGCCATGCCAAACCGTGGGCTGAATGTGCGAGTGATGCCGAGCGGCTGGATGTGTTTAACGGATTTCTGCTCAGTGCCAGTCTGGATGTGCTGTTCGTCGTTTCTTGATCAGCTTCAGCGGTTCCGGTGAGCTGCTGGTCGCACCCGCGATTCCGCAGCAAGAACGAGAGCGACTCGGGGAGATCTGCCCGGAATGCGGCCGGGGTGGGTCACGGGAGCCGGACTGAGGCCCATGGCGAAAGCCGTGGAACCACCACCAGACCTTGCCGCTCGTCTTCTGCAGTACGCCCTGCGGAAACGCAGGTGTGACCAGGCAGAAGTCCACAGAGGCTATGGTGGCCGCCAAAGCGGGATCGCCCTAATGGGGCCGGAGGTGATCCGCACATGGCTCTATTAGCCGATCACGGGTGGCTCCAATGGTGTGGTCGGTGACACCTGCCGCCTCTGCCCAGAATGGCCGAAAATGGCCCACGCTAATCCGCGAAGACCCAGAGAATATTATCGCCACGTTGGCAAAGACTGAATGAATTGCCGGATGCCGGCGATTCCTACAGCAGGGCATCAGGTCCCGTCGGTGGCGCCCAGCATGGCGCGCTAACCCAGTCCGCGGAACAGCTCAACGCCCTCTTTATCTTCTTGGTCTTGTGACCAAAAACGATAGCG
>CAJXGK010000206.1 GCA_913053815.1 uncultured Rhodanobacteraceae bacterium | reverse complement strand
GGGAAAACAGTGTGTAAGTCTTCTGGGTCGCCGCGCATCTTGCGCGGCGTTGCCCAGGTCTCAGCATGTTGCTCAGGCGGCGTTGCGGGCACCCAGGCGTGGACCATGCAGTAAGGCTTCACGAAGCTGGTCAATAATTAGATCAACCTCGGCGCTACTGACATTGAAATGCGGGGTAAAACGTAGCGAGTTGGTGCCACCATGAATGACCCCGATACCTTGTTGGCGCAGGTATTCTTCGACTGAATCGGTGCCGGAACATTTGAATTCAGAGGCCAATTCGCAGGAGAACAGCAACCCGGTGCCCTGTACTTTGGTGATCAGACCACCCAGCTCAGCTTTCAGCCATTCCAGTTTTCTGATGAACTCGGCCCCCTTGTTACGAATATTGTCACGGATTTCCGGGGTGAGCATTCCAAGTACGGTACAAGCTACATCCAGGGCCCGCGGATTGGCGGTCATGGTGTTGCCGTAAATACCCTTGCGATACAGGCCTGCCGCCCGTTCATTGACGGCCAGCACCGAGAGGGGGTAGTGGCCGGCGTTGAGGGCTTTCGAATAGGTTTCCATGTCCGGGGCTTCCAGGTCCGTGAAACCGGGGTAATCTACGATGGAAAGTACCCCGTGGGCACGCAGACCGGCCTGGATCGAATCCACCAACAATAGGCTGCCATGGGTCTTGGTCAGCTCACGTGCGGCAGCATAGAATTCCGGAGTTACCGATCGACCTGGATCGCCTTCACCCATGACCGGTTCCAGGAACATGGCCTCGATATGCCAACCTTGCTGTTCCGCCTCAGCAAAGACCTGTTTGAGCTGGTCGACACGGTAAGGTTCAACGGTAAGCAAATCGGCTTCATGAGATCGGTAACTGGCTAGGTATTTGCGGTAGGTTTTATGCGTTGAATCCGAATACATGGCCGGCAATTCGGTACGCCCGTGAAAACCGCCGCGTACCGCCAGCCGTTTGATAGTACGGCCGGCATGGATAGCGCCGGGTTCGGTCATGTTGCGGGCATTGACGTCAGCGATACGCCCGGCCAGGCTGACCGACTCCGAGCCTGAATTAAGACACATGAAGTGGCTGTAGGGACATTGACCCAGAGTCTGGCCGATTTCCTTGCGCAAAGCTGTGGTGAAATACATCTGCGCCAGGCTAGGGGTCATCACATTGGCCATAACTTGATGTTGGGCCATGGCCGCGATAACCGGTGGTGCGGCATGACCGAAGCCGAGCATGCCGTAACCACCGTTGTCATGGAGTACCGCACCTTTCAGGGTGACGATCCAGGGTCCCCGTGCCGCCAGTGCAACATAGGGGTTGATTGCGTCGTCGGGGTAGAAATTGATAAACCCGGCTTGCACCCGGCGGATCTGTTCCTGCTCATCCAGGGTGAGGATATCGACGCCGGCATCACGTAGTGCGCAGAATTGCTCATGGGCTTCATCAATAGCCGTGACCAGGTCAGGATCCTGCGCCGCAAAGCGCTCGATACTGGCATCATTCAGTCCCGTGGTGCGTGGGGTACCACCCACAGTGCGTAATGGGCGCAGTTTCTCGATCGCTTGCATGATGTCCTCCGCGGGTGGGGTGAGTCGCCACGACTTATTAAAGACCTGGGCAAACTCTGAATAGTAAGGTGGGTCTGTGGGGTTGGCAGATCTAAGTGTATGTAGATAAAAGAGAATATTATTTGATTATAACATGTGCCCTAATCCCGCGTAATCCTCAATGACGCCTGTCAGGGACATTGTGTGACGGCGGCAACTTGGATGCAAACGGTGCTGATTCCACCATGACAGGCCGTCATGCTATTTCGAAAAATCACCATGAACAAGCTGAATCAACCCGTTGCCGCACTCGGTCGGCACTCCGGGTCGAACCCTACCCCCATACAGGTGTGCTGTTGGTGTTTACCGTCGTGTTCTTGCTGTGGGCAATGCGGCGGCTGCGCCGGCATGGGTGAAGTAACATATCGGCAGTACCGGCCTGTTGGTGAGGCGCGTCATTGCGTCTCGCTGGGGCTTGGGAGAAGGTGATGAAAAGAACTCGCTGCTTGCTGACGATGGATGTTCATCGTCAGATCGGGCTTTCGACCCGCTTGATGATGGACCAGGCGTTGGAGTTGAGCCATGGCCTTTGAAATTGCTCCCGATTCGCTGCTCGGTCGCGCCCGTATTCGTTCACCTCACTCTGGCAGAAAGATCTACCTGATGCCTCTGGTGATGCTGGTGTGGACCTTCTGGATCTTTGCCCCGCCGCTGTTGTACGACACCTCGCTCACGCACTGGTTGTGGCCAACTTTAGCAACTTTTGGGCCGTTTCTGTGGCTGTATTTCCGTACCTACACGGCACCTAAAGCGAAGCTCCTGCGGTATGTCCTGGGTATGGGGGTGCTGGGGTTTATCCTGACCTTTTTCAATTGGGGTGGCCAGAGCTACGTCATCTATGCCTGTGCTTTCCTGGCGTTTACCGGAACAAGTACCTATCGGGCCATTGGGACCATGCTGCTTGTGGTTGCTCTCTACATGCTGGAATCGGCACTGCTCGGTCTGTCGTGGCCGGCCATGCTCGGTATAGCATTCATGGCCCTTTCGATAGGCTTGATGAATGTGATGTGGCGACGTAATCTCGAGGCTAATGCCGAGCTGATATTGAGCCATGAGGAAGTCCGCCGCTTGGCTGCGACTGCCGAGCGTGAGCGGATCGGTCGTGACCTGCATGATCTGCTTGGCCACACACTTTCGCTGATCACCCTGAAGTTGGAACTGTCAGGAAAATTATTGGATCGTGATCCCGAGGCGGCCCGGCAAGAAATTGGTGAGGCAGAAAAGGTGGCTAGGGAAGCGCTGCGGGAAGTCCGCGCAGCGGTGACCGGGATGCGTGCGGTAAGTCTTGCAGCCGAGCTGGCAGCGGCAAAATTGTTGCTGGAATCGGTCGGCATCCAGTTGCGCTATGTATGGCCCGGCTGGACTCTACAGGAATCCAGCGAACATGCTCTGGCCCTGATTCTCAGGGAGGCGATCACCAACGTGATGCGCCATGCCCAAGCCAGCCGGGTAGAGATTGATTTCAGCCATGATGGCGGGAAGTTGCTCATGTCGATCACTGACAACGGCCTCGGTGGGGTGGTGGCCGATGGTAATGGTCTGCGTGGTATGCGCGAGCGGGTGGCAGGCCTGGGAGGGGAGATGAACATCACCTCTGCATCCGGCCAGGGGACCCGGCTGGACCTGCAGTTTCCCGCCACTCGGGTCTTTGCCAACGAGGTCGTGGAGACTGCCGGTATCCCGTCTGCCGGCAGGACAACAGATGTCGCGGATTGGGACCGGGTCGCCGGACTGCAAGCGGAGCGATCATGATTGGGGTGCTGCTGGCCGAAGATCAGGCCATGGTGCGTGGCGCGTTGTCGGCCTTGCTGAGTCTGGAGCCGGATATCGAGGTGCTGGGCTCGGCATGTGACGGAGAAGTCGCGTGGGTCGAGCTGCAACGCTTGCGACCCGACGTGCTGGTGACCGACATCGAGATGCCGGGATTGACCGGCCTGGAACTGGCGCAGCGGGTGCAGCGCTACGAACTGTCCTGCAAGGTAGTGATCGTCACGACTTTTGCGCGACCGGGTTTTTTACGCCGGGCGCTGGATGCCGGGGTGGCGGGCTATTTACTCAAGGATGCGCCGGCCGAAGATCTTGCCGAGGCCCTACGCACGGTACATCGGGGCGGCCGGGCCATCGATCCGCAACTGGCTCTGGAGGCCTGGTCTGAGGCCGATCCCCTGAGCGACCGGGAGCGCAGCGTGTTGCGTTTTGCCGGCGAAGGCCTGAGTGCACCGGATATTGCTGCGCGCCTAAATCTGTCGCGTGGCACGGTGCGCAATTATCTTTCCGAAGCGATCGGCAAGCTTGGGGCGAATAATCGCATTGATGCCTATCGAATGGCACGACAGAAAGGTTGGTTGTAACACTCATATAGGGTTTACCGGCTGAGATGATCCGCTCCCTGATCACCACCTATCCGAGCGCCAACTCCGACCTCGAATACATGCTGCCATGAAGGAGACTTGATGAAGCGGTTTTTGGATATATTGCGGACGATTGCTGATCCACGCCATCTGCGACGTACCCTGCTGATTACCTTACTGGTCGGAATCTGGCTGAGCCTGTTCAATGAAGGTGCGCTACTCTTTGTGGCGCCCTGGAGCATACAACTGAGCGCCAAGGTGTTTCTAAATTTTCTGACCCCTTTCGTGGTCGCCAATCTGGGTCTGGTTGCCCATCGCTGAAGACCCTGCCCAGCGCAGGGGGGCAGAAGCGGGTTGCCCCGGATGAGGGGCTCCACAGAGAGGTGATTCGCCCGCAGGCGGTTTCCATGCCGTTCGGCACAATACAATGCGTGGTGAAAAATAGTCTCG
>CAJXGK010000205.1 GCA_913053815.1 uncultured Rhodanobacteraceae bacterium | reverse complement strand
CCTTCGATTTTTCATCCGCCTCGCTACGACCCCCCAAGTCCGACAAGCTCTTAGGACCAACATCCACCTTGAACAGTTTCTGCCATGGTCGTTCTTCACGGCAAGCAGCAGATCGACGCGCTTGCCGGAAACGGTATGGCAGTTAAATATAGATACGGGTACGGTCACTTAGATACGGGCTTCAGCAGCAAAATCGGCATCGACCGGTGTTTCGCCGATGACGCGTGGATAAAGCCGCCGCATCTCGGCCATCAACATATCCACGGGCACGTCACGCCAGCTGCCGTGGTAAACCAGGTACTCCATGTAGCGCTGGCCGGAGTTGTCGTACGAATGGAACAAGGCATCGTGGCATCCGTCAAACTTGAGCAGCGACACATTCAATCGCTGGCACAACCGCGCATCAAAGATGGGTGTCGCCCTGACCCAGTGATCACCCAGATACAACTCAGCGAAACCGTGGTAATAGAAAATATCGGTATTCATCAGCTGGCGTAACCTAGCCGAGGTCAGATGATTGCGAACATCGGCCAGGCCAATGCGGGCCGGGATGCCCAGGTGGCGCGCGCTAGCACTCAGCAGCGCAGCCTTGGCCACACAATAGCCGCGCCCAGCTGCCAGACAGCTGCTAGCTCGGTAGCTTTCGCGATCGGCTGCATTGAAGTATGGGGTATAGCGAATATCGTCACGAACCGCATCGTACAGATATCGAGCCATGTCGACCGGGGTCTGCACCCCCTTTGCAGCGCGTTCGGCAAAAACCCGCACCTGGGGATGGTCCGAATCGATATATTCTGTTGCTGTCAAATAATCGTCGGGATCAAGTTTTTCTGCCTTGAAAATCATTAGGTTCAGCCTTTTCGATCAAGTCATACTTCAAGAATTATACCCGCTTGGATTTCCGGTCCCATATAGTTCCGGTGAAGGAAATATCCCGGTCATGCCTTGGCAAGCTCACGATGGAGACTGTGTACATACAGTGCCGGAAGTAGATTGGTTGAAAGCAGTGCGCTGAACACTACGCCCCCCATCACCACAATGGCCAGACCCTGTTCCGGGGCCGCGCCGGCGCCCCATCCAAGAGCAATGGGCAGCATCCCGAGCAGCGCAGTAAACGTCGTCAATACGATGGGCCGCAAACGAGTATGCACTGCTTCACGTACAGCTTGCTCGACCGGCTTACCTCCCCGCTCCAAGCGCCGCGCATAGGTCAGTAAAACGATGCCGTGATTGAGGCTCACCCCTATCAAGGTCAGGAATCCGATCAGGCCGGTGGCATTCAGGCCGACTCCGCTGACAATCAGCGCCAACAGTCCCCCGGTCAGCGCCAGTGGGGCTTGCAGCAACAAGATCAGGGGCACACGTAAATCACCGAACTGCAGCACCATGACCCCCAACGCCAGCAGCAGTGCAGCGAGCCCGGCCAGGCCCAGCACCAGCGCGGAGTGTTCGAGTTGCTGAAACAGGCCACCAAACTGCAGCCGGTATCCAACCGGCAGGGACAAACCCACCATAGCCTGCTTGGCCCGGGCAATGACCCGGCCCAGTGGTCCGAGCGGCGTCGCCAGGATCTCTATCGCCCTGGCCCCATCCAGATGACGCAACTGGTTGGGTACCATGGTCATCCTCAAGCTTGCCAGCCGGGCTAGAGGCTGCCATCCAGTTGCCGTTTTTATCGGCAACTGACCAAGTTGACCAGGAGTCCGATAGCGGGCATTGGCCAGGCGCACATACAGGGCCAGGCTGCTGCTGCCGTCGGGAATCCGGGCCATCACCCGTCCGCGCAGCAGCGGCGTAAGCTGGGCAAATAGGGAACGTGGCGTCAACCCGGCCAAACGTAGCGCATCCACACGAGGTTCGATACGTAACTGACTGACCGGATAGGTATCGTTGTTATAGACGTCACCCAAATTCGGAACCTTTTTCAGGCGTGCCGTTACCCGCTCCGAAAGCGTTCTCAGGGTATCAATACGGTTGCCGATGAGGGTGATTTCGAACGGTTGCGGTAAGCCTGAAAGACTTTCACCAAAGCGCTCGATGGTCGGGGTGTCGATACTCTGCTGCACGTCCGGCTGCTGCGCGATCTTCAGAAGATGTTGGGCCATGGCATGCAAATCGTTGCCGGCCTGGCCAGGCTTCAACACAATCTGGATCTCCCCAGCAAAACTGCGCTCGGTATAAGCCGTACCGCGAGCCGAGCCTATTCGTGCGTACACCTGGGCTACAGCTGGATCGCTATGCAGAAGAGTACTGATCCGGTTCACGCTAGCCACGGTTTCGTCCAGCGAGGTGCCGGGTGGCAGGGTAAAACCGTCCAGCAATACTCCGGCATTGGGTAAGGGCAAAAAGTTGACCGGCACCAGCCTGGCTGCGGTGAGAGAAAGTATCAGTAACAGCAGCACACTCGCCGCACTGACCCACGGACGTCGCAGTGTAAAGTCGAGTATCCGTGAGTTACTGCGCTCCAACCACCGCATGAAATACCCGGCCGAGCGGGTAGGTTTAGGGGGCCGGTGGGAATACGAAAGTACCGCAGGAATCAGAGTGAGTGACACCAGCAGTGAAGCCAGCAGGGCCAGACTCATCGCCAAGGCAAACGGTCGCGAGAATAATCCCGCCAATCCACCCACCGCAAGCAGCGGCAGATAGGCACTGACCGTGGTCAAGGTACCGGTCACATCGGCCGCAAAAATATCGCCCAGCCCGGCACGCACCCCCTCAGTGCCAGCCTGGCCCTGTTCCCAGCGGTGATAGATGGCTTCCAGCACAATGATCGCGTCATCCAGCAACAAGCCCACCGCCACCGCCAAGGCCCCCAGGGTGAGCAAGTTCAGCGTCTGCCCGAATGCGTATAGCCCCCCTACCGCCAACAGCAAGGCCACGGGGATCGACAGTGCCAACACTCCAATCTGTCGCTGCCAACCGAGCATCCAGCCGAGTACGGCGAGTGCCAGCAACCCTCCCAACAGCAGGCTGCGACCCAAATCACGACCGATCAGACCCACCAGCTCGCCCTGTCGATAAATCGATACCCATTGCGTACCGGCCGGAAGCTGGTTCTGCAGGCGCCGCAGGGTCGCTGCCACCTGCCGGTCCACCGGAATCGTGGAGGCACCGAACTGTTTGAACACGATCATACCCAAGGCCGGTCGGCCGTTCAGGCGGACGTCCGAATGGACCGGGATGCCGGTATGCATCACCCGCGCTATCGTCGCCAGCGGCACGACACCCTGGGCACTCCGTACCGGAATCACCGCCAGCTGCCCGGCATGCAATGGCAAACTTCGCGCTTCAACCAACAAAGACTGGTGACCCAGTTGCAGTTGCCCCGCTGGAGCCAGCAGAGCTTGGCTGGAAAGTGCTCGTTCGATATCAGGAAGGCTGACACCTGCCGCCCGCATCCGTAACGGCTCAGGTTGCACCCACAGTGCCGGAGCACCGGCCCCGAACAGGTCCACCCGCTGCACCCCGGGCAAAGCCCGCAATGCCGGCAGGATACGTGTCGCCACATCCAGACGGGCTTTCCAAAGCGGCACGCCTGCCGGAACCTGCAAGGCATAGTCGGCCACCTCATTGATGGCATTTCCAGTAATCTGGGCCAAAGGCTGGACCCCGACGGGTAACTGGCTGCGGGCTCGGCCAATAGCCCCGTAGACCCTTTGCAAAGCCAAGTCCGGATTGGTGCCCGAGGTAAACCGGGCGGTGAGTTGTGCCGTACCTCCACCCATGGTGCTACGCAGAGTGGTCAAGCCCCGCAGGCCCAGCAACTGGGCTTCCAGTGGCCGCACTATCAGGGTTTCGACTTCTTCCGCCGAAGCCCCTGGATCATGCACAACGATGCCGACCTGGGCCATGTCGAACGGCGGCAGGACCTCGACCGGGATATTAAACCAGGCATACAGCCCATAGCCGATCAGGGCGAGGTAGATCAATACCCATAGGGCCGGTCGCTTGAAGAAAGCCAGTGCATCCATCAATCGGTCGACATGTAGTGTTGAGAAAAATCACGATGAAACAGACGATAACTATCCCTTACTACTACCTGCTCCCCTGGTTTGAGCCCCTGCACGATCACCCCGGTGGTCGCTCCATCTGCGGCCAGATGCACCGACCGGGCCTGCAGCTTGCCATGCTCTTCGACCATCACCCACCAGTGGGTCCGATCCAGTACCAACGCCTCCACCGGCACCTGCACTGCGCTACGAGCGGAGGCCCGCAACACCACCCGCCCTGATTCACCGCTAATCAAGCCATGGATGCCCTGCCCTTGCATTGGCGCCAGCCATAGTTCGCGTGCCCCGTTGGCGTCAAACCCCGCCGCGACCGCAGTCACCCGTACTGGGATGCTATGACCACCCTGCAGCGGCTGGAAACGACCCGGCACACCTGTGCTGGGTGTCCAGCCAAGGGGAAAG
>CAJXGK010000204.1 GCA_913053815.1 uncultured Rhodanobacteraceae bacterium | reverse complement strand
TATTGACAATCGCCTGAGTATGGGGGAATGCTATGCTACCGGGTGGTATAGCAAGTCCAGGAAATCATTTGTTGGGCTCTCGCGCAGGTCTTAGCCTCGAACTTTCTCCATAGGTTGTGGCAGATCATGAGCCTGTTTCTACCATGTGCCGATTCAGTCAGCCGGAACGTACTCGGGCCGGGCGGCAGCGTGGCGACCGAACGCAAGGTCGCATGGTTGCTCAAGCACGGGCGTGCAGAAGACCCCCCATTCGTGGCGGTCGAAAACGGTTCTTGCCCGCAACAGCGCGTGGTAACCGGAAGACTTGATGACTTGGTCGAGGGCACCCCAACCGTCCGTTCACCGGCCCTACTGGTTCTTAGTGAGGTGGCTTCCTTGGCGCTGCTACCGGGCGTGGTTCGGGCCGACCACACCGACCGGGATAGGCCGACATCATTGACATAACAGGACCTACCCGCGCGGTATGAAGTACTTCACAGACAAGATTCACGACACTACCTCGGCTTGGCAGCCGCTCGGCTGAGGTTATCGGCATCGGCCATCTGCTTACGACACCACAGGAGCATCCCATGATTTACGAAAATATCATTGACACCATCGGCAATACCCCCATCGTCAAGCTACAGCGCCTGGCCCCGGAGCATGTCAATATTTACGTCAAGGTCGAAGCATTTAATCCAGCCGGCTCGGTCAAGGATCGCCTGGCCTTGGGGATCATTCTTGACGCTGAGCAAAACGGTGCACTCAGGCCTGGTCAGACGGTGGTGGAGGCCACTTCGGGCAATACCGGCATTGCCCTAGCCGCGGTATGCGCCGCACGCGGCTATCCTTTTGTAGCGGTTATGACTGAGACCTTTTCGATTGAACGGCGCAAACTGATTCGGGCCTATGGTGGCAAAGTGGTGCTGACGGCTGCGGCTGAGCGCGGTACCGGCATGGTACTGAAGGCGGCAGAATTGGCCAAAAAACATGGTTGGTTCCTGGCCAGGCAATTCGAGAATCCCGCCAACCCGGCTTACCATCGCAACACTACTGCCGCAGAAATTCTGAGTGATTTCGCCGGGCGTCGACTCGATTATTTTGTCAGCGGGTGGGGGACGGGTGGTACTTTGACCGGCGTGGGCGAGGTACTCAGGACGGCTCGGCCGGAAGTACAGGTTATCGCCAGTGAGCCGGCAGGTGCCGCGATGTTGACCGGTAAGGACTGGCAACCGCATAAGATCCAGGGCTGGACGCCGGATTTTGTGCCGGCAGTTCTCAACCGTAAGGTAGTCAACAAGATTATCCCGGTCGATGATATTCAGGCGCGTGACACGGCCCGGTTGCTGGCCAGCAAGGAGGGTATCTTTGCGGGGGTCTCATCGGGTGCCACCCTGGCCGCAGCATTGCAGGTGGCGGAAAATGCGACCGATGGGTCGGTGCTGTTGGCGATGCTTCCGGATACCGGTGAGCGGTATCTGTCGACTTTCCTGTTTGAGGGAGTCAATGAAGGTTCGGATGATGTGGACTGAGTACTTGCTCGGTTTACCGAGATGCTGACGCTATGCTGCCCCGACTCAGATCTTTTTTGCCAGATCTTCTGCGATCCCGGTATAGGTTCCCGGGGTCAGTTGCAGTAGACGCTGCTTAGCCTCTGCAGGCAGGTCCAGTTCATTGATAAAACTACGGATCGAGTTCATATCGATGCCGCGGCCCCGGGTCAGTGACTTCAGCCGCTCATAGGGTTCGGGCAGTCCGTAGCGGCGCATCACCGTCTGCACTGCCTCGGCCAGTATTTCCCAAGTGCCGTCAAGGTCGGTCTGGATGCGTTCGACATTGATTTCAAGCTTGTGCAAGCCACGTTGTAGCGATTCCCATGCTACCAAGGCATGACCGAAAGCTGTACCAAGGGTACGCAGCACGGTCGAATCGGTAAGATCACGCTGCCAGCGGCTGAGCGGGAGCTTACCAGCGAAATGCTCGAACAGGGTATTGGCCAGTCCGAGGTTGCCTTCGGCGTTTTCGAAATCGATCGGGTTGACTTTGTGCGGCATGGTCGAGGAGCCGACTTCACCCGGCTTCAGAACCTGACGAAAGTAACCTAGGGAGATATAACCCCAGATATCGCGAGCGAGATCGATCAGAATGGTATCGATACGACTCATCGTATTGCAGAACTCGGCGATGCCGTCGTGCGGTTCGATTTGCGTAGTGTAGGGGTTCCAGTTTAGTCCCAGGCCCTCGACAAATTGGCGTGAGAGTTCCAGCCAGTCGACTTCGGGATAAGCAATCGTATGCGCATTGAAATTGCCGACCGCGCCATTGATCTTGCCGGCAATACCTAGTGTTGCCAGTTGCTTGCGTTGGCGCTGCAGGCGAGCCACTACATTGGCCAGCTCCTTGCCCAGGGTGGTCGGTGAGGCCGGTTGGCCGTGGGTACGCGAGAGCATCGGCAGCGCCGCGTGCTGATGGGCTAAATCACGCAGCTGTTCGAGCAGCCCATCTAGGGCCGGTAGCAGAACCTGGCTGCGGGCATCGCGCAGCATCAAGGCGTAGGCAAGATTATTGATATCCTCGCTGGTGGCCGCAAAATGCACGAATTCCCGGGCTGCCGCCAGCTCGTCACCCATGTGCTGCTTGAGAAAATACTCCACCGCCTTGACGTCATGATTGGTTTCTTTCTCGATGGCCTTGATGCGCGCCCCGTCATCAATATCGAATGTATCGATCTTCTCCAGTAACCGGGTGCGGGCAGCGTGACTAAATGCGGGCAGCTCGGTAATTCCTGGATGCTCAGCAAGAGCCAGCAACCAGCGTATCTCAACCTCTACGCGACGCTGCATCAGGCCCCATTCACTAAAAATCGGCCGTAGGTCAGCGGTCTTACCGGCGTAGCGGCCGTCAAGCGGTGACAGGGCAAGCAGGGCGGGGTGATCCATCGCGGAAACCGTAAGCAGGCAAGCGCTTATTATACATCGGAGCGTTATACTTAAAGGCTAAGTTTTTCTACCTGATAGGATCCGCACATGAGCAAGTTCCGCATCGAACACGACAGCATGGGTGAACTTAAGGTGCCGGCCGATGCGCTCTATGGCGCCCAGACCCAGCGGGCGGTACAGAACTTTCCGATCTCCGGCCTGCGTATGCCCCGGGCCTTCATTCGGGCGCTCGGTCTGATCAAAGCGGCCGCGGCGCAGACCAATGCCGAGTTGGGGCATCTGCAGAAAACCCAGGCTGGGGTCATCCGTACTGCGGCCGATCGGGTGGCTAAGGGCGAGTTCGATACACAGTTTCCCATCGATATTTTCCAGACTGGATCGGCAACCAGTTCCAACATGAATGCCAACGAGGTTATCGCCCATCTTGCTTCGGCCGCTGCCAAGAAACCCATCCACCCCAACGATCACGTCAATATGGGGCAGAGTTCTAACGATGTGATCCCGACGGCCATCCATGTCAGCGCCACGCTCGAATGCACTGAGCAGTTGTTACCGGCACTGAACCACTTACAGAAAACGATCGACGAGCGTGCTCACGGATTGACGAAAGCAGTCAAAACCGGGCGCACTCACCTGATGGATGCGATGCCGCTGACTTTTGCCCAGGAACTCTCCGGCTGGTCGGCACAGATCGGCTCGGCGATTCGCCGTATCGAAGATGTACTGGAGGGGATGCGCCGGTTGCCGCAAGGTGGCAGCGCGGTGGGCACAGGTATCAATGCTGACCCGGCTTTCGGGCCTGGAGTTGCGGCAGAACTGACTCGTATGAGTAAGGTAAAATTCATCTCCGCAGATAATTTCTTCGAGGGGATTGCCGCCCAGGATGATGCGGTGGCGCTGTCCGGCCAGCTCAAGACTCTGGCCTGCGCTTTAATGAAAATCGCCAACGATTTACGCTGGATGAATTCCGGGCCCCTGGCGGGGTTGGGAGAAATCGAGCTGCCGGCCCTGCAGCCCGGCTCGTCGATCATGCCGGGCAAGATCAACCCGGTGGTGCCTGAGGCCGTGACCATGGTCTGTGCTCAGGTTATCGGTAACGATGCCGCCATTACCGTCGGCGGTCAGGCCGGTAATTTTCAGCTCAACCTGATGTTGCCGATGATCGCCTACAACCTGTTGCAGTCCATCGAGATTCTGGCCAATGCTTCGCGTATTCTGGCGGATACGGCAATCGCCGACTTTAAGGTCAATCAGGCCCATATTGACGAAGCACTATCGAAGAACCCGATTCTGGTCACGGCACTCAATCCGGTGATTGGCTACGAGAAGGGCGCGGCCACGGCCAAGCAAGCCTACAAACAGAAGCGGCCTATTATCGAAGTGGCTATGGAGACTACGGATTTGTCTCGTGAAAAACTGCAGGTCTTGCTCGATCCGCTGCAACTGACCGAGGGCGGTATCCAGAAAAAGCTGTAGTTTTTTAGTAATTTCTCCAAGGCAAACCCCCAGCTCTGCTGGGGGACTCACAAAG
>CAJXGK010000203.1 GCA_913053815.1 uncultured Rhodanobacteraceae bacterium | reverse complement strand
TATCGCGGGATCGAGAGCTTTCAACGATACGGATTGTTGATGCGCTCCGGCAAAGCCTATTTGGCGACCCCCTTGGAACGTGTCGATGTCACGCCGACTCCTGAAGGCCAATGGCTCGACAATCTGGATTGGCACGACTGGCTGAGCCGCTTTCGTCGTTTCACCCAAGGCGACACGGTCCCCAAGCACTTTCTGACACTGCGCCGGTGTCTGGAAGATGCCTTGTTCGATCTATCCGGACACCACCCCAGCGCGATAGAGGTCCAGGCGCTGTTGATCCTGTTGGGAAAAATCCAGAGCGCCCTGGCCACCAGCCCCAAGCTCCAGGAATCGGTACGCCCCGTCCCACGCCTTTCCGAACGCTGGGTACAAGCTGCCGATGACGGCACCCCCGCATACCGCATCGCCCGCGCGCTGGCCGGCCTGCAAGGCACGAAGGACACGCCATTGCCGCTGCGTGTGCAACTGTTTCCCGTGCATCCGCGCTGGGGTGATACGTGGATGACGCCCGAATACATCGGCAAACATGCGAGCAAGGATCCGGCCTGCCGGGTGCGCATCCACACGATGAGAAAAGGGCGGCTGCCCGACACCCTGGCCACCCTGCTGCAACGCAGATTATGGTTGGCCGGGCAGTTCGACATGCAGGACAAACCGCTGGGGAGTCCAGCTGGCGCTACGCTCGATGACATCACCGCGTTCTTGAACGACGCCGGCATGGATGTACGCATTGGTGATCTGCTGCCCGGTCTATGCCTGTGCGATATTCCACGGGATACGGAACACAAAGCGGGAGAGGGTGCGGCGCCCGCCGGCTACGCCATGCTCAAGCTGTGCCTGACACCCGATAGAACCTTGCATGATCTGGGCAGGCTACCCAAGGGCGAGAGCCTGCCCGTACCTCCCGGCATGCTCGCGCACCTGGTCGCCGGCAATGCCGACAATCGCGCCGTCGAACGGGCATGGCGACGGTTGCGTGCATCCGGCTTGACGCCGATTTTTGCCCCTGATGCCATGCCCAAACTGGGCGTGATCGACCCACGTCGCGTTGCCGCTGCACTACTGATCCCACTGCGCTTCGGCACCACCGGCGCGCTGGTCCGCTGCGTCCTTGAAACACCTGAAACTGAATCCGCCTGATTGTCCACTCGTATCGCACAAGGAGTATGCCCCATGAGTATTGACCTTTCCGTCCTGAACAACACCCCACGCCTGCTGCTGAAAGCACATCTGAAACCGCTGCAAGGCACCCGTTTCCAGCCTACCGGATTCCCGGAAATCGGCGCCGCCCAGTACGACGGCCCGGACGGCACGCCGATGCTGCTGGTCGAATCGGCCCAGAGTATGGCCAACCGCATGGAGACCGTGTGCTGGGACAAGGTCAATGACGATTGGGTGGCCCCGCTCAAAGGCTTGTCCGTCATCAAGGTCAACGACAAGAACGGCAAGCCACTGACCAACTCCGTGCTTGAGGCGCACCGCATCAATTCGCCCTACATCTTGGAGGGACAAGACAAGACGGTGTTCGATAAGCTCAAGAGCGAGCTTGCGGCCATGGAAGAAGGTATCGTTGACCTGCGCAAACTGGCTAGTGTGTTACTAGGACTGGACATTAATGCGCTTTTGCACGGCGTGTTCCTGGCCAAAAAGGAACTGGCGGGCGGCCGCTTGCGGTTGCCCCGCGCTCTGTCCGCTTTCATTGAGGCGCGTGATTCCAAGGTAGCGGCCAGTGGCGGCGTCAAAAACGATGCGGTCAACCCCAAGGGCGACACGGCAAAAGGTTTTGGCAACGTGCCTTTTGCGCGCGAAGAATTCGTTTCGCCGGATATCAGTGCCTTCTTCAATCTGGATTTGGCACAGTTACGTGGCTACGGCTTTTCGCAACCCGCGTACGAGCTGCTGGTTGGCCTGGCACTCTACAAGATTCGCGCCTTCCTGGAGCACGGCTTGCGTCTGCGTACCGCCTGCGATCTGGAATGCGAAGCCATCACGGTCAAGCGTCCGCAAGGCTTCGATCTTCCCGAATTGGACAATCTGGAGCAGGCTTTGCCGGGCCTGATTGACGCGGCCAGCGCAGACGCAAGTTTCGAAGTCACTACCGTGACGTATACAGGCGCCGCGAAGAAGAGCAAAAAAAGCAAAACCGGCGATGGTGAAATCGACACCGATAGCGAGGATTGATCATGCTCGCGCTGTCACTCACCTTTCCCGCCGGGCGCTATCACGCCACCCCGTGGGGCAGGCATGTCAACGAAGGCGCTGTGGCCTGGCCACCGGAACCTTGGCGCTTGCTGCGCGCACTGATTGCCACCTGGCACCACAAGATCAAGATACAAGGCAAATACGACGAAGCCGTCTTGCAAAGTCTGCTCGAATCGCTGGCGCAGGATTTGCCGCGGTACACCCTGCCTGCGGCCAGTCACAGTCATACCCGGCATTACATGCCGCAGTTTGCTGCTGGCAAAACGACGCTGGTGTTCGACGCCTTCACCGCGGTGGGGCGAGATGATCCACTGGTTATTTCCTGGCCCACGCTCAACCTGCCAGACGATCAAGCCGCGCTGCTCGATGAATTGCTGGCCGTGATCGGCTACCTGGGACGTGCGGAATCCTGGGTCGATGCACGCCGCGTGACTGAAGTGCCCGAGGTCAACTGTGCGCCTGGAATACAGGTATTGGATAGTTCAACCGGTGAATTGCGCGGCGAAGCTATCACGCTGTACGCACCCTTGCCGCCTGCCGAATACCAAACCCTGCGTGATCGCTTTCTTGCTGACAAGAAAGAGAAAAAGAAACTGGCCAAGACACTTCCCGATAATTTTCTCGATGCCCTGTCAGTGGATACCGCCGACTTGCGCAAGCAGGGCTGGAACCAACCACCGGCGGCACGCAAGGTCGGTTATCTCCGGCCCATTGATGCACTGCGGCCCAAACGTCCCGTTCACAAGGCCAAACCGCAATCCGCTACCACGGCTTGTTTCATTCTGATCGGAAAACCGCTGCCACGGGTCGAACAAAGCCTGCGCATCGGTGAACTATTGCGTATGGCCGCTATGAGCAAAGCCGGGCATCTACTGGGTAAGAATGCGATTCCCACAAATATTTCTGGTCACAGCCTGCCCACCGAAAACCGTCACCGTCACGCTTTCTACCTGCCATGGGATGCTAATGACGATGGACGCATTGACCGCCTGGTTCTTCACATCCCCGATGGCATGACCGAAGACGAACGTCGAGTAATCGAAAAGTTAAACCGTATTTGGAATAGGCGAGGGAGCGAATGGCGCCTGGTGCTGGAAAACATGGGTGCCGCTACCATCGCTGAGCGGCTGACCAAGCGCTCCACACATTGGCAGTCATTAACGCCCTACCTGCATCCCTGGCACGCCAAGAAGCATTTCAATGTGGAAGATCAGATCCGCCGCGAATGTCGGCAACGCGGGCTCGTCGAACCCATTGCTTTCGAGCAACTCGATAAAATTCAAGTTGGCTCTCAAAGGCGCCGCTCCTTACATTTCCATCGCTTTCGTAACAAACATGGACTGCTGCAACCCGATCGCCACGGCAGCTTCTGGCGCTTGACCTTCGCCGAACCCATCGCCGGACCGTTGGCTTTGGGTTTCGGCTGCCACTTCGGCCTGGGTCTGTTTTCGCCATACTTCGACAAAGGGGCATGAAACATGGAGCAACAAGTAAATGCAGACGCCCGCCCACACTATTTGCTGACGGCGTTGGGTATCCACCCCACAATGACAAACTATGCTCTGAAGGGTAAGACCGCCAAGGCCGAACATTCTCCATTGGCATTACTGCAATTACTGCAACCGGAAGATCGCCCCGACATGGTGCTGTGTCTACTCACCCAAAAGGCCCGGGAGCAGGTATGGGTGAACTTTTCAAAGGAGGTAAAGCGGCTTGGCGTGAACGCCCAGCCCATAGATATTCCTGATGTGGATGACAGTGCGCAAATGACCGCAATCATCCAGGACGTAGCGGAAAAAATTGCGCCCGATTCCCGGCTAACCCTGGATATTACCCATGGCCCACGCCATATCCCATTTGTGTTTTACGCCCTGGCCTTGTATCTCAGTGGTTTTCGTGATGTGGAAATCGCCAGTGTCTGGTATGGAAATTTTGAGAGTCCCGCAACAAACAAACCTCTCATCAACCTGCGCTCATTACTGAACCTGCCCCAATGGTTGTATGCCGTGAAGATATTCAGGGAAACAGGGTTCACCAAGGCGCTGGCACAGCGTTTTGAAGCGCTGCAACGAAATCTCCCCAAAGGACCGGAACGAGGACCGTCAACAAAAGTCGCCAAGGCCTTGAATAGATTTTCCATGGCCTATGAATCCGGCTTACCGATGGAACTGGGTCTGGCAGCCGGCGAGCTTTGTCATGCTCTTGAAAACACGCCTCTGCAAGAGATGCCCGGCCTGTCCCTGCCTC
>CAJXGK010000202.1 GCA_913053815.1 uncultured Rhodanobacteraceae bacterium | reverse complement strand
GGTGGTGGCTCGACGAGCAGGGAGCCTCACGATAGCGTAATCCGGCAGGAACAAACGGGATGAGAACGACAGACATTGGGATCAGGGTAGAAGGGGCCGGTAAGAAGAATCCTCGATGCGCCTATGCGGCGTCTTCTCCGCAGGGACGACCCTCGATCCAAGAGAGAGGGAGACCGCTCCACGACGAAGACCGCTCAGGCGGTAACCAACCCGCTTATATCAGAGGGATCGACCGTCGGTGACCCCCCCCTCGTGACCTGAGGCCGATGCTCGTCCGGGGGACGATGAAGAAATAAACGGTAACAGGAAACCTTGACCGGTCAATACATATCAGGAACCTGTCAGACTTGGCGGGTCGTAGCAAAATCAAAATGAGGGGGAAAACGAGGATAGTTTTTTGATCTTGGGAGGCGAATAGGGGTTCACTTTAACAATAAAGACCGAAAAATGAACCGATTTTCTACCACCACAATAGGCCCTTCCCAAGTCCTACAGGTCCCTAAGAATGACCCGGTTTTAAAGCCGGGCCATACTCGCAGATCATTGATTTATGGTGGGTGCTGAGGGTTTCGAACCCCCGACCCTCGCCTTGTAAGGGCGATGCTCTACCACTGAGCTAAGCACCCACAAAGGCAAACTTAATTTACGGCGTCCTTGAGAGCCTTACCAGCCTTGAAGGTCGGGTTCTTGGAGGCTTTGATCTTGATCGTCTCACCCGTACGAGGATTGCGCCCGATACGTGCAGCGCGCTCACGCACACTGAAAGTTCCAAAGCCAACCAGGGAAATCGTATCGTTCTTCTTTAACGCTTTCTTGGCTGACTCGATGAAAGCCTCAAGGGCACGGCCCGCCTCAGCCTTGCTTAGACTGGCCACATCAGACATGGCATCAATCAGTTCAGATTTGTTCATAGCAACTCCCTCGGTGTGTTCTTCATCAAACACGAAATACATTTAGGAATGGACCGGGTTCATTTTGAACTTTACTAGTGCAACCCGCTACGGTCCTCCCCACGATCCCCGCACGATCTAGGTTCTCCAGAAGATCGACGGCGAAGTCTTTATACCAGTGTCTCCAAACCCCCGCAACACAAGGCAACTCAAGGCTTCCGCGTACAACAAAAGGTTGTGGCCCAGTCAATGCCTCGGACTGTCGAGCAGATCCCTTGCAATCACTTGCGGTTTGACTTCCGTTTCGAATACGACTTTTGCTACCGTCTCGTCCTGAACTCTCTGCTGAAGGGGTTCGGTCAACGCAAGATCAAGCACTTCGTCGATCCACTTCACACAATGGATATCAAGTGAGGCTTTAACGTTATCGGGAATGTCAACCAGATCCTTGCGGTTATCCTCAGGAATTAGCACAGTGCGGATTCCACCTCGATGGGCAGCCAAAAGTTTTTCCTTCAGACCACCGATCGGTAACACCCGTCCTCGCAGGGTAATTTCGCCGGTCATAGCCACATTGGCACGCAATGGAATTCGAGTCAGCGCCGAAACCAGTACTGTACACATAGCAATTCCGGCACTGGGGCCGTCCTTGGGAATGGCGCCTTCCGGAACGTGGACATGGAGATCACATTTTTGATGAAACTCGGGATCCAGGCCAAACGCTGCGCTCCGGGAGCGAACCACGGACAGCGCCGCCTGAATAGATTCCTGCATGACATCCCCAAGCTGCCCGGTATGCATCAGTTTGCCTTTACCCGGCAAAACAGTCGCCTCAATGCTGAGCAGGTCACCACCGGCAGAGGTCCAGGCCAGGCCCGTTACTACGCCTACCTCGTTCTGCGATTCGGCACGGCCAAAACTGAACTGGCGTACACCAAGATAATGATTGAGTTTGGCTGGCTTGATCTGCACACACTGCGGCTTCAATCGCACTATTTTCTTGGCAGCCTTACGCCGAGTCGGTGTTTTCGCCTGGGCTTTTGCGGTGGCCCGCTGCGACTTTGCCGATGCCTCGGACAAGACCAGTTCCTTGACCACCTTACGAGAAATCTTGGCCAGCTCACGCTCCAGACCGCGGACCCCCGATTCATGGGTGTAGTAGCGAATCATCTCCCGAATGCTGGCATCATCAATGCTGATTTCGTCCGGCTTGAGTCCATTCGCAATGAGCTGTTTCGGAACCAGATAGTTGTCGGCGATCGCCAGTTTCTCATCTTCGGTATAGCCGGGGATACGGATCACTTCCATGCGGTCAAGCAGTGGCGGCGGGATATTGAGTGAATTGGCGGTCGCGATCCACATCACCTCACTAAGGTCGAAATCCACCTCAAGGTAGTGATCGTTAAAGATGTGGTTTTGCTCTGGATCGAGCACTTCCAGCAACGCCGAGGATGGATCACCACGAAAGTCCATGGACATCTTGTCGATCTCGTCCAGCATGAACAATGGATTCCGGGTTCCCGCTTTGGCCAGATTCTGTAGAATCCTGCCCGGCATCGAGCCAATGTAGGTACGTCTATGGCCGCGAATCTCGGCCTCATCCCGAACGCCTCCCAAGCTCATGCGCACAAAGGTGCGGTGGGTGGCCCTGGCGATCGAACGGCCCAGGGATGTCTTGCCGACACCCGGTGGCCCAACCAGACAGAGAATCGGACCTTTCATGCGGGGGACGCGCTGTTGTACAGCCAAGTGCTCAAGGATGCGTTCTTTAACCTTTTCGAGTCCGTAGTGATCGGTGTCCAGAACCTCCTTAGCAAGCACCAAGTCTTTACGCAATTTGCTGTGCTTTTTCCATGGCACACCAATTATCCAGTCCAGATAGTTACGTACCACCGTCGCCTCTGCCGACATCGGCGACATATGTTTTAGCTTGGATAGTTCCTGTCTGGCTTTGGTATGAACGACTTTCGGCATACCGGCTGTTTCAATCTTCTTGACGAGCTCAGCGATTTCATCGGCGACATCGCCTTCGCCCAGCTCCTTCTGAATCGCCTTGATCTGTTCATTGAGGTAGTACTCGCGCTGACTCTTCTCCATCTGTGACTTGACTCGACCACGGATGCGCTTCTCAACTTGTTGCATATCGATTTCGCTATCCACCAAACCGATAAGGAGCTCGAGTCGTTCGCCGACTTCCGCGGTTTCCAAAACTTTTTGCTTGTCGGGGATGCGTACGGAAAGGTGGGCCGCAATCGTATCGGCCAAACGTCCCGGATCATCGATACCCGTAAGGGTCGACATGATTTCAGGAGGCAGCTTGCGGCTTTGCTTGAGTAACTGCTCAAACATGCCGATCAGGCTGCGTGAAATCACCTCCAGTTCTTTTGCACTTCCCGAGCAGGACGATTCGATCACCTGCACTTCGGCCTGCAACATATCGGGGCTGCTCTGATAGCGAAGGATTTGCACCCGGGATCGACCTTCAGCTAAAACTTTGACCGTTCCGTCAGGTAGTTTAAGCATCTGCAAGACGGCTGCCACTGTACCGGTTCGATAGAGATCACTCTCCTCGGGATCTTCCACATCAGGGGCATGCTGGGCGACCAGCAGGATCTGACGCTCGCTATTCATGGCCTCTTCCAGCGCGCGCATCGATTTGCTGCGCCCTACAAACAGGGGAATCACCATGTGCGGATAGACCACCACATCCCGTAAAGGCAGTACCGGAATCAATTCCGGGAGTTCCAGAAGTGGGTCAGCAGTTTGTTCGGTCATGATTGTCATCGAGTTAAATAAGAAAATGAGCGCCTACACAAAACCATTGCAACTGCACCCAATATGGAAATGAGGGCGCTATGGTACTTGCACAAGTGAGTGCTGCGAATCAGACCCTGGTCGATTCCTCTCGAAAAGGAGTCGATCCACAAGCTGACCGGCGGCACTCAGGCGGCGTCGCCGGCACTCTCAGACGTTGCCGCTGTTTGCAGATTGCCGCGATAAATTAGATAGGGTTCGGCCTGACCATTGATCACTCCTGCGTCGAGGACGACCTTGCTTACATGCTCGAGTGAGGGAAGATCGAACATGGTGTCCAGTAACACATACTCGAGGATCGTACGCAGGCCACGAGCACCGGTCTTGCGCTTGATAGCCTTGTGGGCGATGGCTGAAAGTGCGTCGGGGCGAAACTCCAATTCCACATCTTCCATCGCAAAAAGCTTTTGAAACTGTTTGGTCAAGGCGTTCTTAGGCTCGGTTAAAATCTTTATCAGCGACTGTTCATCCAGTTCCTCAAGCGTTGCCACAACGGGCAACCGTCCGACGAACTCGGGTATCAACCCGAAATGAACCAGATCCTCGGGCTCGACATCATGTAGAACCTCGCCCAGATTTGCGGTTCGCTTCTTGCTGCGCAAATCTGCCTTGAAGCCGATTCCGGTACTCTCGGAACGCCGCTGAATAATTTTTTCCAGGCCGGAGAAAGCCCCCCCACAGATGAACAGGATGTTGCGTGTATCAACCTGCAGAAATTCCTGCTGGGGATGCTTACGTCCACCTTGTGGGGGAACCGAA
>CAJXGK010000201.1 GCA_913053815.1 uncultured Rhodanobacteraceae bacterium | reverse complement strand
CAGAAAATGCTTCTCTCCCCGCTCATTCACACCGATCACCACCAGCAAGAGAATAACGGGGTCAGTTCTCGTATCGTAACATTTGCCCTCGGATAACCCGACCCGCCGCCGCGAGGTGCAGACCATAATATGCTGCATATTTCTCGGCAATTATACGCTCCAGTAGCATAGCGGTATAAATAGCATTAGACTTCAGTTTACGTCGGTTGTGGGGGTGTCACAATACGAGAATTGAACCCCATTTTTCATCGCCTGCATAGCCGCCGGATACCAACTGGCTCGCATAGCGCTATAGTTCAAGCCAAGGGGAAGCCGATATTCGTAGAAATAAGCCGGTTTCCCTCTTGTTACGACTCAGGGTGCCCAAGACAGTCTCCTCAGTTGTGCTGTAGGCGATGATCTCAAGGCAGGAAAGGGGGTGGTTGGTTCCTCCATGCCGAGCCGCACGGCCATCTCGGGCGAGACGCCGATGGTGCCGGCAAACAATCGGTGCAAGGTCTGGCGACTCACGTGTAGAACCGCGCCGCCTCACTCACCGAAAGGTTCAGCGCGGGCAGCACATCTTCGCGCACGATCTTGCCCGGATGCGTCGGGCGCATCTTGGGCCGTTCTTTCACGAAATACTCTTGCTTGCTCATTGCCTCTAATCGTCTTACGCGGCAACAGCTTCCATGAGTACGCCGGGGTGTCGGTTGGCAATGGCAAGCAGGGTACGGGCAGCACCGCTCGGTTCACGTCGCCCCTGTTCCCAGTCTTGCAGCGTGCGCACCGAGACCCCGAGCACACTTGCAAACTCGCTTTGCGACAGAGCCGTGCGCTTGCGAATCTCGGCGACGGGGAGCACCAGCTTGCGGCGGAGGGTGCCATCCGCCCGGCGCTCAATGCGCCAGACGCGCCCCGTGCGTCCGGTCTTCACCTCGCGGATTGCCTCCAATAGCTCGGCGTTCAGGTCGCGCTTGCGCTCCCAGGCCGCCAGTTTCTCAGCATTCATTTTCGCCATGCTCAAATACCTCACGTAGTTTTTTCAACAGACCGGGTTTTACGTTGTCCCGCACGTTTTTACCGTAGAGCAACACCAAGACGATTTGTCCTCGCGCGAGTCGCAGGAAGTAGATAACGCGCAGTCCGCCACGTTTGCCGTGAGCGGAACTGCGCCAGCGTGCTTTGCGGCATCCGCCGGATCCGGGGATCACATCGCCCGTGTACGGATGCGCGGCAAGGTACCCCTGCAACTCGGTAAACTCGTCGTCACCCATACCGTAGGCTTCGCGGGCCTTGGTAAAGGGTGCCAGTTCAACGAAGCTCAACATACCGAATAATTATACGGCTCCGCCGTAGGTACCGCAAGCCATTCCCCCCTCATCGCAGCGCCACCACGATTGCCGTTTTCGGCTGGCCGATGATCTCGCCGACTTTGCGGGCGAGCGTTTCGAGTGCCCGGCGTTTCTCGGCAGCGTAGGCATGACGGTCATAGATACCGGTCATACTTGAGTCCACATGCCCCAGCACGCGAGCAATCACAAAGCGGCTGACGCCCGCCTCGCCCATGAGCGTTGCAGCGGTGCGGCGTAGATCGTGCACGGTGTAGTCAGCAGCCGTGCGCAGGCGTTCGAGGGTTTCCTGTGCGAGCGCGGGTTGCTTCGCGTGCTTTCAGCACGGCCACGGCAGGATTCAGGTTTATTGCAATCAAACGCCCAAACTCGGCCACGGTGGCAAGGCGGCAGTGTTGGGTGACGTGGCGGGTCATGTATTCGTCCAAAATATCGGTCACGGTTGGCACGAGGCGTTTTGCCCGGAAGGTATCGCGGCGCGTCTCGCGTTTCTCGGCAGCCGCTTCCGCCGGATCGGTGCCGGTCTCGCGCAGGGCCTTGGCTTCGGCCAATTGCTGTCGGGCCTCCGTCAGTCTCATATGCGGCCATTCGCCCAGCGTGAACACGCGCTGTGCGCCCCCCGGATCGCGGTAGCGCCACAGGTAGGCTTTGCGTCCAGACGGATAAACACGAATGCGCAAACCGCCGGGTTCGCTCTTTTCGTAGCGCTGGCGTCCGGGTTTCAAGGTTTCGATAGTTCGATTCGTCAGTATGGTCGTTGCCCCCAGTGTTACCCCAGGCGCTTGGGGTAACACTGGGGGCAAACAAATGCACTGCGCTTGTGTGTTACCCTTTTCAAATGAGTTTAGACTGAAAATGCCTATAGGACAAAGGGTTACATACGTATGGCGGTCTTATCTTGCGACGTCGCAAGTCGTTGTTCTACCGTAGAATCCCTGCTTACGCTGCAGGATACCGGTGTCATTGATGCGCTCGACTCGGCCTTCGGCGAGTGGGTGGCACGCCGTGGCGGCGATGCCGCCGGACTTGCGGCCGCGCTGGTCTCGGCCGAAGTCGCCAAGGGCCATGTGTGTCTCGACCTGGGCACCGCCGCCGATTTGCTGCATGCTCACGCTATCGAACCGCCGACACATTGGGCGGCAGGGCTGGCGATGAGCACGGCGGTAGCGGCACCCGGCGGCCGGGCGCCACTGGTACTCGACGGCAAGCAGCTCTATCTGCATCGTTACTGGCGCCATGAAACCCGTGTTGCCGAGGCGCTACTTCGACTCGCCGAACCCGTGCCGGAACCCGATCCAGCGACACTTGCAAGGCACCTGCACGAATTGTTTCCCGGCATCGACGACGCGGGACTCGACGACCAGGCGCTGGCGGCGGTGTTGGGTGTGACCCGACGCCTCACAATCATTTCCGGCGGCCCCGGTACCGGCAAGACCCGCACCGTCTTGCGCATGCTGCTCATGTTGATCAAGGATCATGCGGAGCGTGGCCAGGCGGCTCCGGTGATCCGTCTCAGCGCACCCACCGGCAAGGCGGCCCAGCGCTTGTCTGAAGCCTTGCGCGATGGGGTTAGAACTTTACGTGAGCATGCCCAGCAAGCACTGCCAGCAACCTGGCATCCATACCTGCAATGGGCCTTGGCTGCCGAGGCCGGTACTTTGCATCGTCTGCTTGGTAGTCATGGACGCCGGGGGGGCTTCCGTCACCATGCTGATAACCCCATTGTGGCGGATATCGTCATTGTCGACGAAGCCTCTATGATCGACCTGGCCATGTTGCACGTGCTGCTGGATGCCTTGAAAAACGACACCGCACTGATCCTGGTCGGGGATGCCGATCAGCTCACCTCGGTGGGTACCGGTTCGGTGCTGCGGGATCTGGTCACCGCTCTGGAAGCCCAGGCGGCCCCCGAACTGGTACGACTTCAACACAGTTTTCGTGCTGCTACGGCGCTGCTACCTATCAACGCAGCCCTGCTCGCTGGCGATGAGGAAGCCTTTGCAATCGCTTGGCATAACGCGGCCGCCAAGGCGGTTCGGCGCAAGGTAACCAGCCGCCAGGAGCTGCATCGGGCACTGGGCGCATGGAGCGTCCGGCTGCAGCAATTGTTGCAGCGGATCGGCGCCTGCGAGGCCGTACCGATAGCGCGTCAGGATTTAGTGCTGCAGGCTCTCGATGGCCTGCGTGCACGGCAGCTGCTGTGTGCTCTGCGCGAAGGTGAATTTGGGTCCGAACAGGTTAACGCAGCCCTCGAGCGAATCCTCGGCCGTCAACTCGGTGACGCTCCCGGGGCCATTTGGTATCCAGGACGGGCCGTCATGATCATCCACAACAACGATTCGCTAGGCCTGTTTAATGGCGATGTAGGCCTGTGTCTGCGCGATGAACAGGGCAATTTGGGCGTGTGGTTCGAAGTCTCCATGCCTCGAGGCATGCTGGAATCGCCCGAACCGACCCATCCAGGTTCAGAGACCAAACGTCGGGTGGCGCGCTTCGCACCCAGCAGTCTACCTGAGCATCGAGGCGCTTTCGCGGTCACCATTCACAAGAGCCAGGGTTCCGAATACGGCCATGTTGCCGTACTGCTACCCCCCGATGCCGAGAGCCGTATTCTCTCCAGGCAGCTACTCTACACTGGGGTATCGCGGGCCAGGCAGGTGATAGAGGTGTGGAGCTCTGACGCCGCCCTCGATACGGCGATCGCTACGCCGGTAAAAAGGTCGGGAGGACTTTATCGGCGCTTCATGGCGGACTATTGAGACGCAGGGGGTCTGCAGAGCGGGGCCAGCAGAAAATGACGGGGGGGTATGGATACCACAAAAAATCCTGTCATCCCGGGCATTTTCTCCCCTATTGCCGTCATCCCGGGCATTTTCTCCCCTATTGCCGTCATCCCGGGCGCAGACCCGGGATCCAGGGTGCCGTCGTCGCAGCGAGATGGCAGACCGGTTACGAGACGATTAGAAAATGATGCGGTTCGTACTTCACCACATCCTACGCCCCGAGTGTAAGTCTTCAGGGTCGCCGCGCATCATGCGTGTCATCCTCACGGGAATGACGACAAGAGCAGTGGCAGGCTTGTCCATGACCGTGGCTGCAGAGCGGGGTCACCAGAAAACATGGTGGTGGCTGG